>QIKU01000035.1 GCA_003232015.1 Gammaproteobacteria bacterium | reverse complement strand
AAACCGTTGGGGTTTCCAAAGGGGAGAAGCGGAGCTCACCCCTTTGGTCGTCAGCGGGGTGCATACCCCGTTGACGATATATAATTGATTCAAATTTATTGAAAAAGAATTTGATTTATTTCTGAAATATCAAGGTGTTGCTCCATTGTTTGAGCAAGACGGTTTATTTCGGCTTCTCTGAGTTGTTGATAATCCGGTGTTTCGGCGTTATCCAACCCTGCCCATTGCAGCAGGCTATGACAACTGGCCTGATTATCGAATAAGCCGTGTAAATAAGTACCAAGAATCAAGTTGTCTGTAGAAATCGCGCCATCGGTTTTTTGATTATATGGATGTTTATTGAATAAAATAGCGGGGTGGTCGAGAGCTTTGCCGTGGCTTGACCCCATATGAATTTCATAACCGTTAACACTTACATCGTCAAAACTGAGCTTTCCTTTCACACGCGTGAGTTTTTTATTTTGTTCTAAAGTTGTTTCAAAATCGAGTAGGTTCAACCCTGCTGTTGAGCCGGCTTGCCCTTCTAAGCCAAGCGGGTCATGAATGCTTTTGCCTAGTATCTGGAAGCCACCACAAATCCCCATAAGTTTACCGCCGTAGCGTAAATGCTTTTTGATGGCCTGCTGCCAACCTTGTTCAACCAGCCAGTTAAAGTCGTGCCGCACATTTTTACTACCGGGCAGGATAATAAGATCGGCGTTTGGAATGCTGGCATTAGGGCCAATAAATTCAAAATCAACTTGTGGATGCAAGCGCAGTGGATCGAAATCGGTATGGTTACTAATGCGGGGTAACACAGGAACAATCACTTTAAGCCTGGTTTCGGTTAACACTTGTTGATTGCTTAAGCTGTCTTCGGCTTCCAGATGAAAACCGGTTATATAAGGTAAGGTGCCAAAAACCGGTTTATTTGTTTTTTCTTCTAACCAGTCTATTCCCGGTTGCAACAAGGCAATGTCACCGCGGAAGCGATTAATAATAAAACCTTTAACGCGTGCTTGTTCACTTGGGCTAAGGAGTTCCAATGTGCCGACCAGATGCGCAAACACACCGCCTCGATCAATGTCGGCGACGATAATAACCGGGCAGTCGATTTTCTCTGCAAAACCCATATTGGCAATATCTCGATCGCGTAAATTGATTTCGGCCGGGCTGCCTGCACCTTCTACAATGATCGCATCATATTGTTTGGCTAAGCGAGTATAAGATTCGATAACAGCATGCATTGCAGTCGATTTATAATCATGAAATGTGGCTGCATCCATATCGGATAAGGCCTTGCCCTGAATAATAACCTGCGCGGCAATATCGGTATTGGGTTTAATCAGCACCGGATTCATATCGGTATGCGCTTCCACTCCAGCGGCTTGTGCCTGTACTGCCTGGGCACGACCAATTTCACCGCCGTCAATGGTGACCGCGCTGTTCAGTGCCATGTTTTGTGGTTTAAACGGCGCAATTTTTTTACCCTGTTGCAAAAGGATTCGGCATAAGCCACTAACAATCGTGCTTTTGCCTGCATCGGACGTGGTGCCTTGAATCATTAAAGTCGGGCAGGGTGGTTTATTTTTTATCATTGTTACGTCTGTTTAAACATCTTAAGGTAAACTGCTGCCATGATAACGGAATTACAACTTTTAGTGGCGGTATTATTGGATACGCTATTTGGTGATCCCAAACGGTTTCATCCTTTGGCTGGGTTTGGGCGTGTCGCTTTTAAGATTGAATCTTTTTTATACGGTGCACAATCAATCAATAATTCACAACGCAGGTTCCGAGGAGTGGTTGCCTGGAGTTTTGTTGTTTTACCGTTAGTTGCGCTAACTGCGTGGCTAACACAAGATTCGGCCAGTGTCAGTCTTATTATTGGAACGCTGTTACTTTATGTGGCCTTAGGCAGCCAATCTCTAGGGCAACATGCGATGGCGGTATCAACGGCGTTAGTGAATAAAGATATCGTACAAGCACGCCAACAAATCCAAATGATGGTGAGCCGTGATACAGAAAAAATGCAGGACAGTGACATTAGCCGTGCAACGATTGAGTCGGTTTTAGAAAATGGTAATGATGCAATTTTTGCAGCCATTTTCTGGTTTTTAATTTTGGGCGCACCGGGTGTAGTGTTGTATCGTTTAGCCAATACGCTCGATGCGATGTGGGGTTATCGTAATCAGCGTTACCATGCTTTCGGTTGGTTTGCGGCACGGGTTGATGATGGCTTGAACTGGGTTCCGGCTCGTTTAACCGCACTGACTTATGCGTTGGTTGGTAAAACCAGGCAAGCACTTTACTGTTGGAAAACACAGGCAAAGCAATGGAAAGGGTTTAACCCCGGTGTGGTGATGTCCACGGGTGCCGGTGCGCTTGGTTTGGAATTAGGCGGCACGGCTCAATACCACGGGCAAGCTGTTGCTCGGCCTGTATTAGGGCAGGGCGAGCAACCCAATGCGCTGGATATTAAACGCAGTGTGCAGTTAGTGCAGCGAAGTTTATGGCTGTGGCTTATTGTTATTTTTATAGTAGGTGTGTTTTATGCCGTTTGATAATTTAGTGCTCAATAAAGAAATAATATCACCAGAAAAAACATTATCAGAAACAAGACATGGCGGCGATATTGTTACTGCATCAAAACGTTATGGGATACCTGTTAATCAGTGGCTGGATCTTTCAACCGGTTTAAACCCACACGCATGGAATGTCCCCGATATTGCGCAGCATGTCTGGGAAAAGTTACCGCAACAAAATAATAAACTTGAAAAAATCGCTTGTCAGTATTATGGCTGTGACAATGTATTAGCCGTTGCCGGTTCACAAATGGCGATTCAATTATTACCCGCGTTATATAAGCAGTGTGAATCACAACAATGTAGGCGTGCTGCCGTCTTGTCGCTGAGCTATTCTGAACACCAACATGCCTGGCAGCAGGCTGGTTATGCTGTTAAGGCCGTTTGTTCCGATAGTATCAATGCCATTATTGCTGATATTGATGTTTTAGTGATTGTTAATCCGAACAACCCAACCGGTGAGCAATTTTCCGTGAACCAGTTATTAGCATGGCGTGAACAGCTTAGCGAAAAAGGCGGCTGGCTTGTTGTTGACGAAGCGTTTATGGATCTAACGCCCGAAAATAGTCTGGCACAATATGCTCATTTAAGTCATTTAGTGGTTTTGCGATCTTTTGGTAAATTTTTTGGCCTGGCCGGTATTCGGCTCGGCTTTGTTCTGGCTGAAAAGCCGTTACTTGATAAGTTAAAAGACTTGCTTGGCCCCTGGCCGGTTTCGGCGCCAGCGCGTGAAGTGGCGCAAATAGCCCTGGCCGATGTGAACTGGCAGGCTGAAACAATAAAACGCTTAAAAATGTCGTCAAAACAACTCGTTGGCTTGCTCGAAACGGCTCACTTACCGATAAGCGGGCAAACGGGTTTGTTTGTCTGGGTTAAAACACCGCAGGCTTACTCTTTATTTGAGGCTTTTGCCCGGCAGGGAATTTTAGTGCGTTATTTCGCGGGCACGAAACAGGTTGAATCGAGCTTGCGCTTTGGTTTGCCTGAAACACAAAAGGACTGGCAGCGATTAGTGCAGGTGCTGCATTCAGTCGCTAAGCCTGAGTAAAAGAGTAAAATTTAATACCCTACTTGGTCATGTTTTGCTAAGATGCCGCTTTGCTTGATTAAGCGCGATTATTCTTAATTTTGAGCAAACATCGTTTTATAGTAAGTGCTCGTAAGGTAAAAACGGGTACTAATCCTGTTATAGGTGATGGAGTGTTTTTAGTTTTAACAATCACTTAAGAGCTTGATATAATAGAGTCAATCTGCGGAAGTGGCGAAATTGGTATACGCGCCGGTTTTAGGTACCTGTGTCGCAAGGCGTGTGGGTTCGAGTCCCACCTTCCGCACCATTTTTTATAAGTTATTAAATTTTAAGAGGTTTTATGAGTATGCAAGTTTCGATTGAAACGACTCAGGGGCTAGAGCGCCGCATGATGGTTGAAATTAATGAAGAGCAAATTGCTGAAGCGGTAGAGACACGTCTTAAAAGCATGGCTAAAACAACGAAAATCAAAGGCTTTAGAGCCGGTAAAGTGCCATTTAAGGTAGTTAAACAGCACTACGGTGGCCAGGTTCGCCAGGAAATCGTTAGCGATCTGGTTCAATCCACCTTTTATGAAGCCGTTACTCAGGAAAAATTACGTCCTGCGGGTGGCCCTACCATTGGTAACGATTTAGTTGCAACCGATGGCCTGAAATACACAGCAACTTTTGAAGTGTACCCCGAAGTTGAAATTGCCAGCTTTGAAGGTGTTACTTTAGAGAAAGAAGCCGCCGAAATTAGCGATGCAGACGTTGACGATATGATAGATACCATTCGCAAACAGAATAAAACCTGGGAAGTGGTTGAGCGTGGTTCTGAGGATGGCGATCAGGTGACGGTTGATTTTGCGGGTAGTATTGAAGGTGAAGCGTTTGAAGGTGGCAGTGGAACAGATATGACCGTTGAAATTGGCGCAGGTCGAATGATTGCGGGTTTTGAAGAAGGCTTGAAAGGCCTGAAAAAAGGTGAGGAAACCAGCTTGTCGCTTACTTTCCCTGATAATTACTCACAGAAAGAATTAGCCGGTAAACCGGTTGAATTTAAAATTACTGTTAAAGCGGTGGAGCAAGTTACGTTACCGGAAGTTGACGAAGATTTTGCCAAAAAAATGGGCGTTGAAGACGGTAATATCGAGCAAATGCGTAAAGATATCCGCGAAAATATGCAACGTGAGCTGGATGCCAAAATCAAAACCAACTTAAAGCAAGTTGCAATGGATAAATTAATCGAATTACATCAAATGGACGTGCCTAAAGCCTTGATTGAGCAGGAAGCTGCAATCTTAATGCAGCAAATGCAGCAGAATTTAGTCAGTCAGGGGATGAAGCAGGATGATCTTCAATTAGGCTCAGATATGTTTAAAGAGCAGGCGGCACGTCGAGTCAGTCTGGGCTTGATCATGGCTGAAATTGTCAAAGAAAATGACATTAAAGTGGATGATGAAAAAGTTCGCGCCAAAGTCGAAGAAATTGCCGAGCCGTATGACCAACCGGAACAGGTCATTTCATGGTATTACGGTGATAAACAGCGCTTAAATGAAGTTGAGTCGCTGGTTTTTGAAGAGCAAATTATTGAATGGTTGCTATCAAAAGTAACGGTTGAAGAAAAAGTTAAAAATTTCAAAGAGTTAATGCAGCCAGAAGCAAAGCAGGCCGCTTCGTAAATTTTATGCATAAACGGCATTTTCCGGTAAAGGAAATGCTGACTTGACCGATATAAGCATATAAGCTGAATATAAAACGAGGAGAACCACGAAGTATGCAACAAGATAATATGGATATTCGTTCACAAATGGTGCCCATGGTGGTTGAAACCACGGCGCGGGGCGAACGTGCCTATGATATTTACTCGCGGCTGTTAAAGGAGCGTGTTATTTTCCTGGTCGGCCCCGTTGAAGACCATATGGCTAATTTAGTTGTTGCTCAACTGTTATTTCTGGAGTCTGAAAACCCGGATAAAGATATTCACTTATATATTAATTCGCCCGGTGGTTCGGTGACAGCGGGTTTGTCCATTTATGACACCATGCAGTTTATTAAGCCGGATGTGAGCACTATGTGTATTGGTCAGGCGGCGAGCATGGGTGCAGTTTTACTAACCGGTGGAGCAAAGGATAAACGCTTTATTCTGCCGCATTCGCGTACCATGATTCATCAGCCTTTAGGTGGCTTTCAGGGGCAGGCAACGGATATTGAAATTCATGCCAGGGAAATCCTCGATGTACGGGATCGTTTAAACCAGATCCTGGCCGATCATACGGGGCAGGATATGGAAACCATTAAAAATGACACGGATCGTGACAATTTTATGAGTGCAGCAGAGTCTGTAAAGTACGGCCTGGTCGACAAAGTGATGGATCATCGTGAAGTTGCCGAGGGTAAATAGATCTGAGATAACTAAAGTCGCTACACCGCTTTGGTGAAGTAATAACCATTCCATTGTATGGTATTATTTTTGTAGAATCAGATGCTAATTTATATGCCCGTCAAGTCACTTTTTTTAGTATAGGGGCTTGAAACTCGGTTAAAAACAACGCATGGTATAAGTAGATTAAGTTAGGTAAATTAAAGGTTAAAAAGAGGCAAGAACATGAGTGACGATAAACAGAATTCAGGCGATAACGGTAAACTGCTGTATTGCTCTTTCTGTGGTAAAAGCCAACACGAAGTTCGCAAGTTAATTGCCGGGCCTTCTGTATTCGTTTGTGATGAATGTGTCGAGTTATGTAACGACATTATCCGCGAAGAAGTACAGGAACAAAATGCCTCTACCGATGGCAGTAAATTACCGACGCCTCAGGAAATCAGTGGCATTCTGGATGAATATGTTATTGGCCAAACGCGAGCCAAAAAAGTACTTGCGGTTGCGGTTTATAACCACTACAAACGCCTGGAAAATGGCCAGAAAAAAGACGATGTTGAATTGTCTAAAAGTAACATTTTATTGATTGGCCCAACCGGCTGCGGTAAAACCTTACTAGCTGAAACATTAGCACGCATGTTAAACGTGCCATTCACCATTGCAGATGCCACCACGTTAACCGAAGCCGGTTATGTGGGTGAAGATGTTGAAAACATTATTCAAAAGTTATTACAAAAATGTGATTACGATGTAGAAAAAGCCCAAACTGGCATTGTTTATATTGATGAAATCGACAAAATCTCGCGTAAATCAGATAACCCATCCATTACCCGTGATGTATCGGGTGAAGGCGTGCAACAAGCCTTGTTAAAACTCATTGAAGGTACTGTTGCTTCTGTTCCGCCACAAGGTGGTCGTAAACACCCTCAGCAGGAATTTCTGCAAGTGGATACTGGTAATATTTTATTTATTTGTGGTGGCGCGTTTGCAGGTTTAGAGCGTATCATACGAGAGCGCTCTGAAAAAGGCGGTATTGGTTTTGGTGCAGAAGTAAAAAGCAAAGATGACTCTAAATCTATTAGTGATGTTTTGCATGAAGTCGAACCAGAAGATTTAACTAAATACGGATTAATCCCTGAATTTGTTGGGCGTCTTCCTGTTGTCGCCACTCTGAGTGAGTTGGATGAAGATGCACTGATACAAATTTTAACTGAACCCAAAAATGCCTTAACCAAACAGTATCAAAAAATGTTTGAAATGGAAGGCGCTGAACTTGAATTTAGAAATGATGCATTGCGAGCCATTGCGCAGCGTGCAACAAAACGTAAAACCGGTGCGCGTGGTTTACGTTCCATTCTCGAACATGTGTTATTAGACACGATGTACGAGCTACCTTCGATAGAACATCTTGAAAAAGTTGTGATTGAAAAATCAGTTATCGAGGATACGGGTAAACCTTTATATATTTATGAAGGTACCGAGGTACGTACAGCGGCATCAGACGAGAGTTAAATTAGTTTCAATTAAGTTCAGGTTCAGGGATTGAAATATACCGTTGGAGTCCTTATATCTAATGGTATAAAGTCCACTTAAAAGTGAGAGAAGAACGTGTCTGAATTAATTGAAGATCAAATGTCGGCAATCCCCGTATTACCCCTACGTGATGTGGTTGTATACCCGCACATGGTTATCCCGTTATTTGTTGGTCGTGACAAGTCCATTAAAGCGCTTGAAGCTGCAATGGAAAACGATAAGCAAATTTTACTGGTTGCTCAAAAAAGTGCTTCTCAGGATGAACCTGATACAGAAGACGTTTATCGAATGGGAACGGTTGCCAGTATCCTGCAATTATTAAAACTGCCTGATAACACGGTTAAAGTGTTAGTCGAAGGTAACCAGCGTGCGCGTATCGTGCATTTTTTAGGTTCAGAAGATTACTTTACAGCACAAGTTATCGAAAATGATGACGAAGAAATGGATGACCGTGAATCAGAAGTGCTGGTGCGTTCTTTAACCGCACAGTTTGATCAGTATGTAAAACTGAATAAGAAAGTCCCCCCTGAAATTTTAACTTCACTATCAAGCATTGATGACCCGAGCCGTTTAGTCGACACCATTGCCGCGCACATGGCGCTTAAAGTGGATGAAAAACAAACCGTACTGGAAATCGAATCATTAAAAGAACGTTTTGAACATTTAATGGGTTTAATGGAATCGGAAATTGATTTACTTCAGGTTGAAAAACGCATTCGTGGCCGTGTTAAACGCCAAATGGAAAAGAGCCAGCGTGAATATTATTTGAATGAGCAAATGAAAGCCATTCAAAAAGAACTCGGTGACATGGATGATGTGCCGAATGAACTTGATGAGCTCGAGAAAAAAATTGAAACGGGTGGTTTATCAAAAGAAGCGAAGACCAAAGCGAAGTCTGAATTTCAGAAATTAAAGATGATGTCACCGATGTCAGCCGAAGCAACGGTTGTTCGGAACTATCTGGACTGGATACTCAACCTTCCCTGGAAAAAGCGCTCTAAAGTGCGTCGTGATCTTGCAAAAGCAGAAGATATTTTAGAAGAAGATCACTATGGTTTAGATAAAGTGAAAGAACGTATTTTAGAATACCTTGCCGTTCAGCAACGAATGAATAAAATGAAAGGCCCGATTCTTTGTTTAGTGGGGCCACCGGGTGTGGGTAAGACTTCACTGGGTAAGTCTATTGCTCGAGCAACCGGTCGTAAATATATGCGTATGGCATTAGGTGGTGTTAGGGATGAGGCGGAAATACGCGGTCATCGTCGTACATATATTGGTTCAATGCCGGGTAAGATTGTACAAAATTTAAGTAAAGTGGGCACACGTAATCCGCTCTTTTTACTCGATGAAATAGATAAAATGGCGATGGATTTCCGTGGTGACCCGGCATCGGCCTTACTTGAAGTGCTCGATCCGGAACAGAATCATACTTTTAACGATCATTATCTTGAAGTGGATTACGATCTGTCCGAAGTCATGTTTGTAGCCACCTCCAATACCATGAACATTCCAGGGCCGCTTCTGGACAGGATGGAAGTAATCCGTTTATCGGGTTATACCGAAGATGAGAAAGTAAACATCGCCATGCGCTATCTGGTGACTAAGCAAATTAAAAACAACGGCCTGAAAGAAAACGAAATCAGTATTGCAGAAGATGCGATACAAAATATTATTCGCTATTACACGCGTGAAGCCGGTGTGCGGAATTTAGAACGTGAGATTGCAAAAATTTGCCGTAAAGTAGTGAAAGAAATTTTACTGGATAAAGAAGTCGGCAAAATTGATGTGAGCGCAGAGAACCTGGATAAATACCTTGGTGTGCAGCGCTTCCGTTTTGGACGAGCTGAAGAAGAAGACCAGGTTGGTCAGGTAACTGGGTTAGCCTGGACGGAAGTGGGTGGTGAATTACTCACCATCGAAACAGCTTTAATGACCGGCAAAGGTAAGCATACGGTGACTGGGCAGTTGGGCGATGTAATGAAAGAATCCATCCAGGCCGCCATGACGGTGGTGAGAAGTCGCTCGGATATCTTAGGTATTACACAGGAAACATTTGAGAAGAACGATATTCACGTGCATGTTCCTGAAGGTGCTATTCCGAAGGATGGCCCGAGTGCCGGTGTTGGCATGTGTACGGCGCTAGTTTCTGCTTTAACAGGCATTCCGGTTAAAGCCGATGTTGCTATGACTGGAGAGATTACCCTTCGTGGCCAGGTGCTCCCCATTGGTGGTTTAAAGGAGAAATTACTCGCTGCAAGACGGGGCGGGATAAAAACTGTGATTATTCCACAGGAAAATGAGCGCGATTTAACAGAAATTCCCGATACAATTACCGATGAATTAGATATAATACCGGTTCAATGGATTGAGCAGGTTTTGGATATTGCATTAAAATACAAGCCAGAACCGATTGATGATAAAGCGGTTGGGAAAGGTTCGGATAAAACCAAAAAAGATAATCCTAACTCACTTAGAACACATTAAATTATCAATTTTTTAGTTATACTTTACCGTTAGATTTACAAAGATGGTACTGATTAACTATTGTGTCGTGGAAAAATATTGTTTTTTATAAATTTGGTAAGTATATAATATTAGTTCCGGCAATAAAAACCTCCGTTGTAATAACGGTATATAATACACACCTGACGTAAGGGGAAAACGAGTGAATAAATCAGAATTGATCGATATTGTAGCCGAAGGCGCAGACATATCAAAAGCGGCAGCGACACGTGCTGTTGATTCAGTAGTCGAGGGAATTACAGGTGCTTTGGTTAAAGGTGACCAGGTTACTTTAGTTGGCTTTGGTACTTTTTCAGTAAAAGATCGTGCCGCACGCATGGGACGTAACCCACGCACGGGCGAACCTATCCAGATTAAAGCATCAAAAAATCCTGGATTTAAGGCTGGTAAAGCCCTAAAAGATGCCGTAAACTAGCGCGCCTTTAGCGGGTGCTTAGCTCAGCTGGGAGAGCATCGCCCTTACAAGGCGAGGGTCGGGGGTTCGATCCCCTCAGCACCCACCAAACATAGGACCGGTAGTTCAGCTGGTTAGAATGCCGGCCTGTCACGCCGGAGGTCGCGGGTTCGAATCCCGTCCGGTCCGCCATATGTTGGAAAGGTGTAGCTAGTCGACAGACTGCTACACCTTTTTTTTTGCTTTGTTATTTTTTATATTATTACAATTAACTCAACGTTAAAGATATTAAGATTATGATGGAATTTATACGTACAAAATCCAAGGGCCTGGTG
>QIKU01000075.1 GCA_003232015.1 Gammaproteobacteria bacterium | reverse complement strand
GGCCAAACGCAGCAGTTTCATTTTTGTGCTCCCATTTGTCTGCGGTCATCAACAATTTTTCCATCACGCAAGGTAACGATACGCCGGGCACGCTCCATTACCATAGAATCATGGGTAGAGAAGATAAAGGTGGTTTTGTGACGCTCATTAAGATCGCGCATTAAATCCAATAAAGCGGCACCGGTATGAGAATCGAGGTTAGCAGTAGGCTCGTCCGCCAACACAATCGCAGGCTGCGACACAATCGCGCGAGCAACGGCAACGCGCTGCTGTTGGCCGCCGGACAATTGTGTTGGTCGTCGGTGAACAAAGTCTTTCAACCCCACTTCACCCAACATACTTTCGGCACGCTCACGTCGTTCTTTGTCCGGCACACCCTGAAGCAACATCACGTATTCGACGTTTTCAACCGCGCTCAACACCGGGATTAAATTATATTCCTGAAAAATAAAACCAATTTCCCGTAAGCGTAAACGCGACAACTCACTTTTCGGCAGACGGCCAATTTCCTGTTCACGGATCCAGACCTGCCCACGGGTTGGCGCATCCAGCCCACCAATAATATTCAAAAGCGTGGTCTTGCCCGAGCCGGATGGCCCAACCAGTGCCATAAACTCGGCGCTATCCACATTCAGGTCAACACCATCCAGTGCATCAACAACAATACTGTCCTGATGATACTGCTTGCTGACTTGTTTAACGGTGACAAGCGGCATAACATTTCTCCCTTAGCGTCGACGGCGCAGGTTGCGGAGTGTAAAAACAGAATCTTTAATTGGCTTATCAAAAATCACGTCGATAACACGAATACGGGTGACATTTCCTGGCTTCCGTGTGGGTCGCATTTCCCATTCCGTCGGCAACAAGCGGTTACCAAACTTGCGAATTTTAGAGAAGCTCAACACCTTGATTGTCTGGCCGCGTTCATCAATAAATTCCTGCCGCAGCGGCATTAAATCGGTCTTGCGCACCAGGTATACAATGCTACCCCAAACCACGGCAGCATCGGGTTTGGGTGTAGAAACAACACGGTAAATTTCTGTGCCATTCATCTTTTCTGTCGCAACAACCTTGTGAGAGTAGTCATTGACCATGCTACTTTCTTTCACCAGATCATCATTGGAAAAATCAGACCCCATCCAGGGCTGTAACATCATCGAGGGCGGAATTTTAATAACCCGTTCAACCTTAGGCAGGTAGTTCCACATCTCACTCTTTATTCGTAACGAGCCGATACCGGCTTCTTTAGCCGGTGACAGAATACGAACAAAACTTTTATTCGGGCGGCGCATCCACATACGCAACTTGAGTGTACGATTCCAATAAGGCGTGGTGATCGTCATCTCATACTCGCCTATTACCGTGTTGCCCCACAGCCGACTTTCAACCGCTGATACGATATCCACGCCTGTTTTATCCTCAGCCGCTAGCAATGCCTCATAATAGAAAGATAGTATAAAAAATACGCCCACCATCAAAGTACGATAAGTCAGCTGCCCGCCCATTCCCGGTTCTTTTCGAATTGAGGTGATTTTCATTGCAGTCTCCCTTTTAGTTAAACCGGATGTCCCTTATTATTAAATAAGTAAGTATAGTAAGTAAAAGCTCGGTTACCATAAGTTCAGCCGAAAGGTAATTATTACCCTTTATTCAAAGACAGGTACATATCAAGAACGACCACCCGTAGGGTTTTTATTCTCAGAGTTAATGAATGAAAAAGAAAAAGAAAAATACTTAACGGCTCTATATAAAAAGCGACAGGTTTATTTTTTATCTCGCTAAATTCTAATTAAATAAATCTGTCACTTTTCTCTGTTAAATAACCGATAACTAACGTTGTTATATATCAATTAACAACGACCATCTGGTGCCCCTCACCACGAATATTAATTTTACCGGTTATCTTTAGGCGCTTCGCATCCACAACCCAGATAAAAGGTTTCTTTCTGCTAGATACATAGAGCTTGCCGGTGTTTCCAATCACCTGAAGATGGTAGGGCGCAGGACTCAGTTTTAGAGTTTGCACCTTGCCACTTTTAAGGTTGACAGCAACCAGCTTGTTGTCCTTTTTGGTTGTAGCATACAAAATCTTACCATCGGCAGAAATATCGATGCCATGAGGATTGTTGCCAATGGTAAATGTTTTGACCACTTTGAGTTTATCCAGTGAAACTTTAGAGATGGTTCCATCACGCGCATTACTGGTATAAATAAATTTTTCGTCTGGTGATATCACAAGATGCTCAGGGCCTTTCCCAACCAATATGTTTCTACTGACAATCCAGTTTTTGGTATCGATAACACTCAATGTATTATTGCCCGCATTACTCACGTACATCTGTTCACCGTCATTCGCAAACACAACATAATTGGGTTGAGGTCCAGTGTAGATATTACGGAATATTTTTTTCGTTGCCAGATCAATCAGGCTTATTACTCCAGCTGTTGTATGGGTTGACACCGCATACTTACCATTCGGTGTAACAAAAGTATGGTGCGCCATTCCTCTGACCTTGATGGTTGTTTCCAGTTTATTATCTGCCACTCGAATCAATGAAACCGTACTAACGCCCACTGCGGGTAACAAACCACCCGCCTGTGCGGCATGGTGCTTTTTATGATCCGCATTGGACATGCCTTTATGTTTTTCTGTTTTTGCCTGACCAGGTTTACCTGTAAGCGTATGTCCTGGCATCTGCGGTTTAGTTTTGCCACTCATTGCCGAATGGTCGGCTGCCTTTGTAACCGCTGGAGGCTGTGGATGATGTTTTTTATGCTCCGCCTCGGAAACACCCGCTGGCCTTGCCATCACGACTGGATCCGATTTTGTCTGATTTGATTTTTCCTGGCTTGTTTTAGGTAACGGCTTTGTTTTACCCGACATCATTCCATGACCTGCCATTTTAGAGCGGCCCGCAATCACCTCCTCGTTAGATCCTGCAACCAGGTATTCACCATTAGGCGTTAATGACAAACCATGAATATTTTTGAAACCACTGATCTTGCCTATTTTTTTATCCGTTGCCGCATCCACAATCAATATTTCATTCGCCGAACCCAACGGTATATAGACGATTGGGCTTGCCAGCAACCCCAGTGGAAGCGACATAGCCACTCCACTAAGTAGCAACCATTTTAATATCTTCATGTTCATTACCTCTAATTAGATTAATATTTTTCCAGCCTTACATTAAAGTGTAGAACCTGTGTGCTGCTCATAGGCAAGGCATACCCATGACTATTTTGAAGTTATTCGTATAGCTATTTTTTTTGCCAACTTTCCCCCGATAAAAGCCGTTGTTACCTATACTTAAAAGTAAGCGTTTATGTTAAAGGAAATAGTGATGCTTAAATACAATCGTTTACGTCGAAATTTTTTACAGGTCGCCGGGCTTTTTGGTGCGGGCATAGTGGCAACAAAAGTACAGGCTCATCATACCGACTCACATTTTGATAACAGCTCGTTGCATAAAATTGTTTTCCAATGCAATAAAGTTGAACCGGACTACCTTGGCCATATTTTATTTTCGGCCGGCGAGATGCTGAGAAAATACGGTGATAATATTGAAATAGTTATTACCACCTTTGGCCGTGGCGTAAATTTGCTAGGCAAAAAACCGATACGACCTATCGCAAAAGAATACCAGCAAAGAGCGGCATCACTGGCCGCTTACGGTGTTGCGTTTCATATCTGCCATAGCACGATGAAAGCACTGAACTGGACTAAAACGGACATCGCTGACTACGCCAAAGTTGTACCCGCCGGTGCGATTGATCTAATGGAATTGCAGGAAAAAGGCTTCAGCTATATTAGTGAATAATCTGAAATTAGGTTCAGGGCCGGAACCACTCACTCATTAATCAACTGGCTTTAGTTTACTGATACGCGGTAACAAACGAAAATCGGCCAGTGCTGCCAGTAAGGCATCCATCACACTCGCATCTTCATAAACCATACGATAATATTCAAACCGCATGGTTAACCCACTGCCGATAATAAACGACGCAAATGCAATCAGTGAACCCAACGCCAATGTTGAAAACCCCGTAATGCCCTGCCCAAAGGTACAACCCATTGCCAATACACCGCCAATGCCCATGAATGAGGCGCCAATAAGGTAGCGTATAAAGTCTTTTAGTGAGCTAAACCATTCAAGCCGTAAGTTGCCAGTGAATAAACCATAGATAAAAGAACCCACTATGACACCAACAAGGATAGCAACCCCAAAAGTAATCAATGATACTTCCAAAGGGTGCACAAGATAATAAAGCGTTTCACCCATTGGATTAACAAAAGTAAAAGACATGGCGCCCACACCCGGTGGAGGCGAATCCATAAAGCTCGCCGCTTCAACCGCCGCCTGCCCCAACGGACCCGCCGTTGCATACCAGCCCGCGACTACGATTAAACCTACAATTGCGCCACCGAGCAGGTTATCGAAGCGACTGCGAAAATCAGTTGAGCGAAAAATAAAATACAACAGGGTTAAAATAATTAAACCAGCAGACACAGGATGGAACCAGCCGCTGTCGGCAACACCAAACAGGCTACCCAGCAGGGTTGTAATTTGCTGACTGTCAATATCATATCTTTGTAAATTAATGGTAAGCGGCTCCATCCAGATATGGAAGCCATAATGATAGAAATCGGTCTTGGTCATCAGAAAAGCAAAAATGCCACCAATAAATAATACAAACAACGACTTCATATTACCGCCACCAATACGGATCAACGTTTTATTGACACAACCCCCGGCCAGCGTCATACCCACACCAAAAATAAGCCCGCCAAGTAAATAACGTATCCAGGCAAAATTTGCAGTACGGTACGGCGGCATTGTCATTCCAAGGCTGATAATACCGAATTGCTCAAGCAGTAACACACCCGTCATGGCAATCGCTATCGCTAATAGCCATGCGTACATGCGTCCCTTATCATTCATATTAACCCAGTCAGAAATAGCACCCATGGTACAAAAATTAGTTTTATGTACCACCATACCCAGAACAATGGCCAGACTAAAACCTGATAAAATGACATACCATATCGCTGCGCTTTCCATTGGCTTCTCCCGTTAATATTCGCTGTGTTTTTTAATTATTATTGAATGCCGCCGTTTATCTTTGTTTAAGCCTAGAACCTGTGTGCAGCAAACAGGTCAAGTCTTAAGCTCAAGGAAGCTTCATTAATTTATAAACGAAAATTTAATAGCTTGGAATTAGTAGGGTTTCCATAAAGCTGCACCCCGTTCATTGTGGCCAGGAAATACGGCCAGTAACCTCAATAGCACGAATCGCCCTAAATTAAGCCACCAACCTAAGCATTAATTTGCTAAGCTGACAATATTAATCGAGGCAAATTTGCCTCGATTTTACGCCACCTGATTAAAGAGCTCGGGGCTTTAGTTTGACACCACACGACATTGTTTTTATTAACCCACCCTATGAGCGCATTGCTGCGGGCTATGAGTTTGTTAAACACATTACCAATAACTCCCCCTCATTGGGCTTGCTGCATTTAGCAGCCGAAGTACGGCAACAGGGTTTTAACCCGTCCATTATTGAAAGCGACATTTTTAATCTCAGCGTTAAACAGGTTGCCGCGCAGGTAATTAAACAAAATCCAAAATACGTCGGCATTACCTTATTCACTGTCGGTGTGTGGGGTGCGGCTGACATTGCAAAACGGATAAAAGCCGCTCTACCTGATACCACCATTATTGTTGGTGGGCCACATATTTCCTCTATGGGCACCGAAACCATCGAGCGCTTTAGCCAGTTTGATTATGCGGTGGACGGTGAAGGCGAAAAAGCCCTCTCCGAGCTACTTGAAGCACTCGAAAACGGTACTGATTTATTCAAGGTGCCCAGCCTGATTTATCGTGATGAATTTATGACCCACAAAACAGCCGGTAAACCCATTAACCGAGTGCTTGACGAACTGCCCTTCCCTGCATGGGATTTATTACCCGATTTTCCTAAGGCTTACAAACCGGCTATTTATGACTTCCCGCGAGGCCCGGCTGCCACCATTGCCGCTTCACGCGGCTGTCCGTTTCACTGTAAATTTTGCGACACCTCCACTTTCGGTGCCAGCGTGCGCCATTATTCACCCGCCATCGTGTTTAAAATGATGAAGCACCTCAACGACAAATACGGCGTAAAACACATTGCCTTTGTCGATGATTTATTTCTGGCCAGTAAGGTGCGGGTAAAAGAACTCTGCGAAATGATTCTTGAAGACGGCCTGAAAATGAGCTGGAGTTGCACCGCCCGGGTCGACACCGTCAAACCTGACATTCTTGGTTTAATGAAACAGGCCGGCTGTTGGGAAATCAGCTTTGGGCTGGAAACCGGCTCCAACGATCTTTTAAAGAAAATGGACAAAAAAGCCGAAGTTGAAAAGTCCGAACAGGCTGTAAAATGGACCGCTGCCGCCGGTATTCGTACCAAAGGTTTATTTATGCTGGGTTTTCCAGGTGAAAATGAACACACCATTCAACAAACCAAAGACTTTATTCGTAATATCCCGATGACCATTATGAACCTGACCAAGTTCACCCCCTATCCCGGTTCCCCCATTTACCGTGAAATCTACGGCACCAATATTCGTGATGACCACTGGGAAAAAATGAACGGTATGAACTTTGTCTGGGCGCCGGATGGGATCTCGGTAAAAGAACTGGACAAACACTACCAGCAAATACTCAAAGCCTTTTATAAGCGCCCAAAAATTGGCCATTACTATCTTAAACTCACCTTACAATACCCAAACCATTTTAGTCGTTTACTGCGCTTCGGTATCGGTTTCCTCAACGCCAAACTCGTTAGCCTGTTAAGTGGTCGTGGTGGCTTACTGGTAAAAGAAGCCCCGCATCTGGACCATAGCGATTAACCCTGCCTTTACCCGCTTTTCTTCATAATATAAAGCATTGTAATACCGCCACCAACCGCTACAATACCCTTACAAGAACAATATTAAAGAGTCGCTAAACGGCTCCATAAAACTATAAACTATGAAAATTATTATTTTAGGTGCCGGGCAAGTTGGCAGTTCGCTGGCTGAAAACCTGGTTAGCGAAGACAATGACATCACCATTGTCGACACCAACGAAGCCCAACTGCGCAACCTGCAAGATCGACTTGATTTGCGTACCGTGCATGGTCTTGCCTCACACCCGGATATTCTGCGTAATGCTGGCGCCGAAGATGCCGACATGATAATAGCCGTCACCGACAGCGATGAAACCAACCTGGTCGCCTGCCAGATTGCTTATACTTTATTTCACACCCCAACAAAAATAGCCCGAATTCGCGGCATGGGTTACTTAAAAGAAAGTGAAAAGCTGTTTACCCAGGACGCTTTCCCGGTTGATGTTTCCATTAGCCCTGAACAAATTATTACCGACAATATTTACCGTTTAATTAAACACCCCGGCTCATTACAGGTACTCGACTTTGCCGAAGGCCAGGTACAAATGGTGGGTGTAAAAGCCTTTTACGGCGGCACATTAGTTGGCCGTGAGTTGCGTGCACTACGCGAACATATACCCAACGTCGATACCCGGGTTGCTGCTATTTACCGGCGCGGCCATGCCATCATTCCCGAAGGCCATACCGTTATTGAAGCCGACGATGAAGTCTTTTTTATCGCTGCCACAAAAGATATTCGTGCCGTGATGAGTGAATTGCGCCGGGTAGACAGCCCTTACAAACGTATTATGATTATTGGCGGTGGCAATATCGGCCGCCGTGTTGCCGCATCACTTGAACAGGATTATAGCGTTAAGTTAATCGATCACAATCCCATCCGCAGTGAAGAACTTGCCAATGAACTGGACAACACGCTGGTTATTCTGGGTGATGCGGCCGATGAAGAACTGTTACAGGAAGAAGGCATTGAAAAAGTGGATGTATTTTGCGCCTTAACCAACGATGACGAAGCCAATATTCTTTCGTCAATGCTGGCCAAGAGCATGGGCGCACGTAAAGTGATGACCTTGATCAACCGTGCAGCCTATGTTGATCTTATTCAAAGTGGCAACATTGATATTGCGATTTCACCGCAACAGGCCACCATTGGGAGTTTGTTAACCCATATTCGCCGTGGCGATGTTGTAAAAGTGCATTCTTTACGCCGCGGTGCAGCAGAAGCCATTGAAGCAATTGCTCACGGTGAAGAAAGCTCATCTAAAGTGGTTGGCAAAGCCATTGAAGATATTAAACTTCCACCAGGCACCACTATTGGCGCTATTGTTCGTGGCAAAGAAGTTATCATTGCACACCACGACACCGTTATTCAATCCGAAGATCATGTCATTCTGTTTCTGGTTGATAAAAAATTCATTCCTGTTGTCGAGCGTTTATTCCAGGTCGGCATTACCTTTATTTAAAGATAATAAAATACGATGCAATTTTTTGCTATACAAAGAATTATCGGCTTGTTGTTAGTGATCTTCAGCATCACCCAGCTCCCCCCGGTTATTGTTTCTTTAATTTATAACGATGGCGCACTTAATGCTTTCCTCGTTACTTTTTTTGTAACCATTGCCACAGGTGCTGCTCTTTGGCTGCCTGTTCATAAATCACGAAAGGAGCTGCGCTTGCGTGATGGTTTTATTGTCGTGGTTGCCTTCTGGACGGTGTTAGGTTTATTTGGTTCATTACCACTGATACTTTCAGAGCACGTTACTATATCCATTACTGATTCTGTTTTTGAATCCATCTCCGGGTTAACCACTACTGGCGCCACCGTTATTACCAACATTGAATCGCTGCCAAAATCCATACTCTATTATCGCCAGCAATTACAATGGCTGGGCGGCATGGGTATTGTTGTTTTAGCGGTTGCTATTATGCCGATGCTCGGCATTGGTGGTATGCAACTGTATCGTGCAGAAACACCGGGCCCCATGAAAGACAGCAAGCTCACGCCACGTTTAACCGAAACAGCAAAAGCGCTCTGGTATATTTACCTTACACTTACCATCCTTTGCGCACTTGGCTACTGGGCTGCGGGCATGACCGTTTTTGATGCTATTGCACACAGCTTTTCCACTGTTTCCATTGGTGGCTTTTCAACACATGACAACAGCATGGCCTACTTTATTGACAAGCCTTTAATTGAAGTAACCGCCATTATCTTTATGTTTATTTCCGGCATTAACTTTGCTCTGCATTTTACTTCATGGCGAAGTCGCAGTATTAAAGCCTATTTAATGGATGCAGAATTTAAAACTTACCTTTCACTTATGCTTATTGCCATTGTGATCGCAACAAGTTATTTATTTTATACAAATCATTTTCCAACAACCAATCAAACGATTTTAAATAGCGTTTTTCAGGTTGTATCCATTGGCACAACCACGGGCTTTACCACACAGGAATATCATTTATGGCCCGGCTTTCTGCCAATTATGTTGCTGTTTCTAAGTTTTGTGGGTGGCTGTGCAGGTTCAACTGGTGGCGGCATGAAAGTTATTCGGTTCCTGCTTTTATTTAAACAGGGCAAGCGTGAAATCATGCGCGTTATTCACCCTAACGCCATACTCACCATTAAAATAGGCGGCAAGCCATTACAAGCTCGCGTTATCGAATCGGTATGGGGGTTTTTCTCTGTCTATGTTGCTGTCTTCAGCATTATGCTTTTAGCGTTGATGGCCTTAGGGCTGGATCAAGTCACCGCCTTTTCTGCTGTTGCCGCCTGCCTGAATAACCTTGGCCCTGGGCTTAATGAAGTTGCGCTTAACTATGCCAGCCTGGATGACAGCGTTAAATGGATACTTTGCTTTGCCATGCTACTAGGACGATTGGAAATCTTTACCCTGTTAGTATTGTTAACACCTGCATTCTGGAAACGTTAATTTACGGAACTGGCTACACGCGAAAACATCATAAATGCCAGTAACAAGGAGAAACGTGCACTGATAAAAAGGCGTGCCATCCATCATTGGGGCACGCCTTTTTGAATCTACCTTATTCGAACTTACAAGCTACTCAACTGTGAATTAATACGCTGCTCCAGGTTTTTAATCCAGTTGTTATAACTGCGGTGGATATTTGTACCGTCATAATTTAAACCAGCACTGTCTTTATAATCAATACTAAACTTCTTTTTATCGTATTTAATTTCTACCTTCGCCATATGGTTACGCACAAAAATTGTCGCTATAATTAAACCGGGTTTAACCGGTTTCATGCCCCAGCCAATGCTTTGCCCTGCACGTATAATTGCTTTCTTTACATCTTTTTCCGTATATTGACCCGATGCCATCACCGGTGCTTCGTTAACTGTTCGCACAGGATTTGCACGACAACCAATCATGGTGACCACTAAAATAGTAAGAATGAGTGTTGAAATTTTTTTAAGTGACATAATTTTTTCCTTAAATATTCAATGTTTTAATATTATTCTCAGGCCTTTACCTTATAATAACGCCTGACACTTATTAAGCGTCAATTTCCAATGACTGTAGCGTATTTCGCTTTCAAAATACAATAAAAAATAGACGTAAATTTAACCATAATATAACCTGGCCAATGAAAACAACCATGCAAATTGCTGTCGTTATCCCGGCATTCAACGAACAACGCAGTATTGTTGATATTGCCACGCGCGCCTTACAGCAAGCCGACCACGTTATTATTGTTGACGATGGCTCAAGCGATCAAACTCTTGCACTCTTACAGGGTCTACAAAAAACCCACAGTAAACTGGTTGTGTTAGCTAATGAACAAAATAAGGGTAAAGCCGCCACTCTCTGGGCAGGCATGCAATATGCAGAAAAACTGAAAGTCGATGCTGTCATTACACTTGATGGCGATGGCCAGCACTGCCCCGAAGATATTCCCCGTTTTATGCAAACAGCACAACAGCAGCCTCAAACCATTATTATAGGAGCCCGGCTGGCCGACAAAAGCGCAATACCTGCAAAACGCTATTATGCTAATAAGTTTGCCAACTTCTGGCTGTCCTGGGCTGCCGGCTATGTGATTGATGACAGCCAGTCTGGCTTTCGTCTATACCCGAGTAAACTTA
>QIKU01000148.1 GCA_003232015.1 Gammaproteobacteria bacterium | reverse complement strand
GCAGCAACCCGCTACTGGCAGCTCAAATCATGGGATAAATTTATTATCCCCAAACCTTTTTCAAAAATCGTGATTAGTGTTGGTAAGCCGGTAAAAATTGATAAAACACTGTCTGAAGATGAACTGGATAAAACCTGCAAGCTTATGCAGTCGATGTTATTAAAACTGGAATTTTCTGCACGAAAAGAATTAGAAAAAAGCTAACCGCTTAAGTCAACTGCTTACGTACATCCTCCAGCACTTTCAGTATGGGCGTATTATCTTTCAGCAAGGCTTCAAACTCGTTAACGGGCAAAGGTTTACTAAATAAAAACCCCTGAACCGTTTTGCAACCTAATGCGTTCATATACGCCAACTCATGAGCCGTCTCAACACCCTCTGCTACGACATCCAGGTGTAGACTGTGAGACAAAGACATAATGGCAGTAACAATCGCAGCATGGTCATTGTCTGCACGGTCATGCACCTTACTTATAAAGGAACGATCAATTTTCAGTTCATCAATAGGGAAACGGCTTAAATAATCAAAAGAAGAGAAGCCTGTACCAAAATCATCAATAGCAATACGAACGCCCATTTCTTTTAACGCATTTAAAACATTCAAGCTAAATTCAACATTATCCATTAAACAGGTTTCTGTCAGTTCTAACTCCAGCATACAACCATCCAGCCCGTTACTCGTTAAAGCTTCTTTCACGGACATAGCAAAATCTTCTTTTTTGAACTGCAATGCTGAAACATTCACTGAAATTGTGGCGTCCGATAACCCCTGGTTCTGCCAATGCTTGCACATTTTGCAAGCCTCAGCCAAAACCCATTTACCCACATTATGTATCAAGCCACTCGATTCAAGTGCGGGCAAAAATTCCAGCGGCTGCACTAACCCATAGTCCGGGTTATCCCAGCGTAGCAATGCCTCACCACCGATTATGTCACCCGTTTCGCCATTTATTCTTGGCTGAATAAATAAAATAAATTCATTTTCTTCAAGTGCTTTATTTAAGGAGTATTGGCGTTCATAAAATTTAATATGCCGACACCCATCATCCCGATTAAATAACTGAAAATTATTACGGCCAAAATCTTTCGCATTATATAAAGCGGAATCAGCGTGTTGAATAAGCTCCTCCATTTCTCTGGCATCGTGATTAATGACGCTTATTCCAATACTACAGGTTATATGAATATAATTTGCATCAATCTGAATTGGCTCATTCACCTTCTCCAGTATTTTCCTTGCAAACCCCTGAATGCTTGCAATTGAACCTGGATGCTCAATAAGAACCGAAAATTCATCATCACCGGTTCGCGCGAGAATATCTTCCGAGCCAAGCAAGCGATTTATTCTTTGCACCAGAATTTTCAAAACTTCATCACTGAAAGAATAATCATATTTTGCGTTTAATTCTCTAAAGTGATCGATATCAACAAGCAGCAAAGCCAATATTGCATTTTGCTGCATCGTTCTTGTGACTGATTTTTTTAACAACCGATGAAAATGGTGCCGATTTAATAACCCGGTAACACTGTCTGATTTTGACTGTGCAACAATTTTCTTTGCATATTTAGTTACTAAATCGTTTGAGTATTTCATCAGATATAAAAACAGCATAATTAAAAGAACAAGGGTTGACAGCCATGCAATTAATACTATTGTCTGTGTAAACCGGATATGCTCCGTTAACAGTGATTTATCCACAACCAGTTCAACAACGGCAATCACCTTGCGCTGCCGTGTTTTTTTATCTCCACTCTCATTTACAGATTTCAACCTGTCATAAACAGGAACAAAACTGACGATAAAATGCTTTTTCTTATGTCCTTCTCCCTCATGCAGGTGCAAACTAAAACTCTCACCACCTAAAGCCTTTTCAAAATTTTTCTGTGATGTAACTGGCTTGCCGATATCCTCGGGATGAGTGGAAAAGAGTATTTTGCCAGACTTGGAAATTAAGTTAATTTTCTGGAGTGAGAACGCATTCAGATAGTAATCGCTGATTAGCTGCATACGGGAATAACTATTCGACCTTAAAATATCTGCACCCGATAGTTTATTTAGACTTGATAACGCACTTTCCCCTGACGTCTCTATTCTGGAGTCCAGCAGGTGAAAATTTACAATTAAATCGCCAATAAGTGCTGCGGCAATTTTGTTGTTGTCCATCGCTAATTCAATCTGACTGGACTCAATGTTCCTGTTAGTATGAAACCATGCAACGCCGCTCATCAACATAATAAGAACGAATGAGAGTACCATCAAACGACGCAGACTGCGGTGCTGATCAGATGAAAGGCGCATAAATAATAGTCAGTCCAGTTATATAAAGGTGTGCCTGTTTTATCGGTATCATTTTCTTTTACTTAAGTTTTTTACTGGTTTTATCCGATATTTCAGATTTGCATATTTTTGCGCACGATTCACAAATTCAGGATTGCCAAAACCTGTGCACTCATGAAAAAAGCCAGTGAACGCACCAATATTGGGCAATTTTTGTGCCAGGCTAATTTGTGAACTCCATCACATAAATTATACTATATCCCAAAGTTCAGCGTATTTCTGCCGATATCACCTATAACTTATTATAAAGGCAAACCTCACCGAAAGGGGGGGACGCAAAACTTCCGGTCTACAGTGTCAATTTTGGCAAAAACTATGATAGCGGGGTTGCAACTCAATGCTCAATACTTCGCATCGTGTGTAACCCAACAAACTCAGCAGGGTTCATACATGAGAAATTTGGATAATATTACAGCGCTTAAACAACCCAATATCAAACAGCAGGTTATTTTCAAAAAATTATTTGAGCATTGTGAAGCACTGACCTTAAAACATGTGAAATCCATTTTACTGAAAATGTTTGACCATGCGGATGACACATTATTTGCACTGGCAGAAAAAACCGACACCACCACCGACTCAACCGCTTACTTTGATTCCATGCGGATTATTCGCTTAAAACGCAGCGAGATTGAAAACCAGCATTTTGATTATATCCGCCAGGCTTTTTCCGATCTTAAAAACAGAAAAAATATCACAGTTCCAGAAAAAGATACCGATTCTCTGTCGCTTGATAATTTATCGATAGATGATTTGTCATTAGTGGAAGATGCCGATCTGGAAGAAAATATCGCTATAAGAAATATTGTCACAAAAGTATCGCACCATTGCATGCAAGACTTAAGCGCAATTGAAAAACGTTTAAGCCATGTTTTAAATACCGACGTTACACCGCAAAACAACCCCCTCGGCCCCGATGTTATTTGCCATGCATTTATGAAAGCTGCCGCCACGCTGGATATTGAACTTAAAATAAGTTTAATTATTTTAAAATTATTTGATCAGGAAATTGTTGCCGGCATTTCCCCCTTATTGCATGAAGCCAATAATTTATTTATTGCCGCCGATGTATTACCTGAATTTAAACACCGTGTTAAAAAATCAGAACATATCACTTCGCCGTCTAATACCAACGAAGAAAACCCGGTGCCTGGCGAAACTGAATTAAATACAATGCAGGGGCATGTAAATCCGGCGTATTACCCGCAAGCAGCCGTGCCCGCAGGACAAATGGCCTATGGTGCAGCTACCCCGGCTAATACACAGGGTGACACCTCGATTGCACAGTTCCAACAGTTGCTGGCACAACAGCACACGCAAGCTGCAATAGCAGCAGGCCAACCGCCTGCAATCAATGGCGCACCTGTAGCAGGTGCAGGTGCCACTCCAGCAAACAATGTCCATATGTTAACGCCATCTCAGACACCAGCAGGAATGTCCGGAAACAATGCTATGAATACCGCTACCTCATCAGCAGAAATGCAAGCAAATGCTTCTTATGCTGTTTCCACCCCTCAATTTGTTGGTTCATTAACTCAACTGCAAAACATTCCACATAATTTTATGCAGCAAAATGTTTCTGTCTCTACCAATGAAGCTGGCGAAGAAATTGAAGAAGTCACATTACAATCAACTAGTAACCTAAAACAATATGTTGTTCAACAACTACAGCAGCAGGATGAACATTTTTCTATTAACCAGATGAATCCACTTGATCAGGATGTGATTGATGTTGTTTCGATGTTGTTTGAGTTTATTCTTGAAGATAAAAACATACCCGATGCAGCCAAGGCTCATATTGCACGCTTACAAATTCCTTTATTAAAAGCGGCGATTATTGATAAAGAATTTTTCTCTACCAATAAAAACACTGCCAGACAATTGCTCAACGAACTGGCACATGCGGCACTTGGCATTGTCGATGAAGAAGATGTCTCTTCACAAAACCTGCTCAGTGAAATTGAGCGAGTGGTTAGTACAATTAATGATGATTTTGATGATGACATTGTTATTTTTGAGCAACAGCTTGAACAGTTTCAAAAATTTATTGAACAGCATGATAATGTTGAGCAAACCGTTAGCCATAAAATTGAAAAGAAAATAAAGCAAAAAGAAGACAACGCTCTGGCTTACCAATGGGTAGAAGATACCATTGATGATATTTTATCAGATAAGCATTTGCCTGATGTGATAGTTGAACTGGTCAAAGGCCCCTGGAAACGGGTAATGCTCAACACCTATTTAAACAATGGCCAAAACAGTGACACATGGAAAAATCAGGTACGCTTTGTTGACGTCCTTGAATGGTCAATCCAGCCCAAACATGCGTCACTCGATCGCCAAAAACTGGCTAATATTATTGGCCAACTGGTGATGACCTTACGCAATGGTCTACAGGTCATTGAGGTTTCAGAACAGGAAATTAAGGAGATACTCGCCAAAATGGAACCGTTCCATCTGGCCAGTATAAAAGGCCTGTCCGTCAAAGAATATTTAGCCTCACGCACACCACATGAATCCTTCCTGTTCAACCCAACCACAGAACCGAATACAAGTACAGATGCAACAGCAAAAACAGAAAACCCGCCAACAGAAAACCTGCCAGAAGAGCAAAGCGCTATTCCTCAGCTTACTGATATTATTGTTGAAGAAATAGACTATGAAGCCGATGATAATTACGAAACGGATCTTAGTCTGGAAGAAATCGACCAAACCATTTTAAAAATGGAGCAGGAGTTAATCAGTCTGGAAGAACTTGCCGTCTCTATCGAAGAGGACGAGCAGACTGAAGCCGAATTAAACCCAGCCGCAGAATCGACTTCAGAACAACCAGATCATTTAGCCGACATGGAAGACGACTTCAGTTTACTCGGCGACAATGACTCAGCCGATGACGACACCCACTTTAACAAGCTCATCACTGAAGACATTATTCTGTCCGGTTATTCGCTGGATGACAACACCGCACCCGAAGATCAACCCCAGGATGAATATCTGGAACTCGCCCGCCATCTTGAACAGGGTAAATGGGTTGAATTCCTGGACGACAATAACAAAAAAACCCGTGCAAAACTGGCATGGAAAAGTGAATTACTCGGTGAATACACCTTTTTAAACTGGAAATTTGATGTCATCGCAGACAAAACCCTTTACGGCCTGGCCGCCGATCTGCGCCGGGGTACCGCCACTATTATTGATGATATTCCTCTGGTCGACCGAGCCCTCTCTGCGGTAATGAGCTCGCTTACCCCCACCGGCACAAACACTCATTAACCGGCGTATTAGCCAATATCGCGCAGTAGAATACGTTAAAACGACCAAATTCATCCAATTTTGCATAAAATAAGCAAAATATTGCAATTCCACGCATAAACCACTTGCCCACGCGAGCCAGTTTTATTACATTTGCGCCTCAAATTTTAAACTCGGCATTCAATGTCGCTTCCAGCTATCCAATCTTAAGAAAAGAAGAGAGAAAAACATGAAATTAATTTTATTAGGCGCACCCGGTGCAGGCAAAGGTACCGTTGCAAAATTATTAACTAAATTAGATGGTTCTGTTCAAATTTCAACTGGCGACATCTTACGTGCAGCGGTTGCTGCCGGTAGCGAACTCGGTAAACAAGCTGAAGCGGCCATGAAAGCCGGTGATCTGGTTTCTGACGAGCTTATCATGGGCATTATGGGCGAACGCTTGAAAGAAGACGACTGCAAAAAAGGTTACTTACTCGACGGTTTCCCTCGCACCATTCCACAGGCCGAAGCACTGAAAAAACTACTGGCCGACATGGGCGAAAAACTGGATATGGCGGTTGATATTCAGGTTGCTAAAGACGTCATCCTGGATCGTTTAACCACGCGCCGTACCTGTACCGATTGTGGTGCGATTTACAACGTAAAATCAAACCCCACCAAAGAAGAAGGCAAGTGCGATAAATGTGGTGGCCCAGTTGTGCAACGTGACGACGAAACCGAAGAAGCCATCAGCAACCGTTTAGACGTTTACAATAAGCAAACAGCACCGCTGGCTGACTTCTACAAAAAAGAAGGGATGTTAGTTGCAGTGAATGCAACATCAAGCGATGCGGTAATTGATGCTATTAAGGCTAAATTAGGTTCTTAATTTTTTACTGGTAAAAACGGCAATACTCACAAATACTGTTTTGCGAGGTTGCCGTTTTTTATTGTTTTAATTTCAGCTCCTGCAGACGTATTCGTTGATGATTCTTGTCAAAATAGTAATACCTCGGCACTTCCCCATACCAGCGACTATCGACTGAATTGATTATTTCCGGAGTCAGTTCACTTTTAAAAACCCAGTGCACCTGTTGTTCCAGATTCAACTGCTTTATCACGGCAGCCACATCAACGAGCATGTCATCACCATCGGTTGATACAAATATAAATTTCTGCTTTGCATCTATTTTATTCTCACTGATCTGTTTTAATTTTTTAAGGCAAGGTGCACAATCAATAGACCAGAATAATAAAATAAATGCCTCGCCTTTATTGCTTTCAAGTAGCTTTGCATAACTTCCCGGGTAAAATATTTTAATCAATAATGGTTGACCAATGGCATCATGTAATACCAGTAACAATAAAATAGAAAATAACGCGGTGATTTTTTTCATCTATTGCTGCTTTAATAAAGCCAAACGATAAGGCTGCCCCGGAACATGCCATGAAGAATAAACGGCCTGTCCATCGGTTAATAAAAAAGGATAATCCGGCCTGTGTGCTGTTTCTGCCATCAGTACAGGTTTACTCCAGCTATTGCCCTTATCGACTGACTTCAGTACAAACATTTGATAACGCGATGCTGTGTATTCCTGCCAGACAATATAAACAGCATTATTAAGCACGAGAATATTGGCATGGCTTGCCTTGTTTGCATAATTACCAATCTGCATGATTGAGCGGAATGTTTGCCCCCGGTCATAACTGTTAGCATAAAAAAGACCATGGCGTTTTTCTGCATTATTAAACCACACCGCATGGTAAACATTATGCTTATCAATACTGATAGCCGGGCCATGATGTGGGCAGCCCGCGATTTTCCAGTTATCGAAACTCAGCCGATGTGGTTTATCGGGCTCCTTTTTGTTTTTAAAACTGACTATACTGTGGTCGCGTATATTATCACCATAAATATGTCGCCAGCTAATAACCGGCAGCCCCTGTGGATTAAAATCCATCGCCATACGACAGCATTCACAACTATTGTCGGCAATCTTTTTATTCCTGGTAAAGCTTTTACCATCATCAAAGGAAGCACTAAAGTAGACAGCCGCCCCATTGTATTCCCGCTTTTCCCTGTCTGCTTTTTGTTTGTCACGCTTATCCAGCCAGCTAATATAAACATCCCCTTTTTTATTAACACCTAAAGTGTCAAAGCGGTGGCTTATTATTTCCCGGTTATCGTTAACCGTAACGGCTGCAGTAAAACTTTGACCACCATCGACTGAACGACTAAAGCGAATATTACCGGTAAAACGCTTATCCAGTTTTTTTGTCCAGCTTAAAAAAATAACCCCCTTATCTGAAACTTTAATCTTGGGTCGGTGTTCACCGCCGGCTGTAATTTTCTCAGCAATGGCATTAACCTTGACGGCCGGACTAAAGGTTAAACCCTTATCATCCGAATAATTCACGTACAAATACTGCCCGTTGACCCATGCTGACCAGAGCCGCCCATGCATATCAAACACACTGCTCATGGTTTTTGCACAGTGTTGGGCAACCTTTGACGGCTCACAGTCTGTGGACAGCTCAGATGGCCGGGCATCATTAACCCCGGCCACGGAACAGGAGGCAATAAAAGTAGCCGCAATAATTACCAGTAAATATAAAATATGTCTCATCAGAACTTTTGTGTATAACCGACAAATAATGACAGAGGCATACCCGGCGCATACTCAAATTTTTCCGGATTACCAAATGCAGCGGGCTTATAACTGGCTGCCGTTGCATATTTTTCATCCAGTACATTCATAATTCGACCATAAACAGTCGATTTTTTATTGATAGTATAATGCACACGAATATTTGCCAGATCATGGCCCTTGTATTTCTCTGTATTGGCCTGATCCATCCAGTAACTCCCCAGATGCACCCACTCCAGTTCAAGCTTTAGCCCGGGTAATGCGGCAGGACGATAAGACAGTCTGGTATTCGTAATGGTTCTTGGTGCAGACTCCATTTCATTACCACTGTAATCGGTGGTGCTGTTGGGTTTCCAGTCTTCATAGGTATGGATAGCATAGCTGGCCGCGACATTAAGTTGCACCGATGATGTTAAAGCCTTGCCCAGACTAACCTCTATCCCTTTATGGGACGTCTCCCCCGCATTGACTGTTTCACGAGTACCGTCCGGATTTCTGTAGGTTAAAATATCGTCTGACTTGCTCATATAATAAAGGCTGGCCGTATAGCCGAGTTTATTCGCTGTTTTGCCACGTACACCCACTTCATAACTGTTCACTTTAATTGGCTTAAGACCCACTGTATTTTCTGCTTTCCCCTGTCTGAATAATTGTGTATTAGACGGTGCTCGAAAAGCATGACGATAATTAATAAAAGTGCTGGTGTTTTTATCGAGCTGATGCGTCAGGCCTAACTTCGGACTAAAATGATTAAAGTCCACCACCGTATCGGCAGGTCGGCGATGTGAACCCGCTGTTACGGTTGTTAAATTATTATCATAGTCATATTGCATAAAGTCATAACGCGCACCGGCTGTAACACGGGTAACAGACGATAGCGAATGCTCATAGTGCACATAAGGTGAAATAGCAGAAAAGATAACATCATAGTCATACTGCACCTGCCCCAGGGTGTAATCCGTGTAGGTATTACCAACCTTTGTTGCAGATATTTCATGTTGTATATAACTGCCCGGGCTATAATCAATATCAACACCGGATATAAGTACCGCATTCCCTCCCTGTATATTTTTTCTATTCTTGATTAACACCCCAATTGAATCATTTTTTGTTTCATATACAGATGGATCATAGCTTAATGACCAGTTGGGCAATAAAGCCATGGTATTATGGCGTAAATAAGGTGTGATGCTCAGTGAACTATCCTTACCTCCTTTTTCATATTCTGTTGACAGCCTGAATGCCTGTACCTGACGATAAGAAATTGGCGTATAGTTAAGCTGCGGGTTATTCAGATAATCGTCTCGTAACAAACGTGATGAACCTGCCGTTTGCTGATCAACATCGGTTGCAGAAAAAATGGTTTTTAAACTTGCGCCATTATCCAGAAAATTATCAACACGCAGATTGGCGCTAGTACGATCATATTCTGTGTCATTTCGCCATCCACCACTGCTCGTTAAATTTAGACTTGCAATATAACCACTGTCATCATTACTGTTTCCGGTATCAACTAACAAGCGATACCAGGCATGATCACCTGCTTCAATATTTACTGATGTTTGTTTCTCCAACGGAGGTGCGGCCGTTAATACGTTGACCACACCGCCAATAGCATCACTGCCATAAAGTGATGTGCCGGGCCCTTTAATAATTTCAATCGATTCTGACTGAGGGATATTTACTTCATACAGGGCATTATGATTAAAAAAACCGGTGGATCGTGTTGGTACACCATCTTCAAGATAAAGATAGACTGCCTTTGTTGTCGTGGGTTGCCGGATAGCGGTCATATGCCCTTCACCACCAGTCACATTAATATAAACACCGGGGATCTGATTCATAATTTCAGATGGATGAGCAGGCTTTGTTTCTTTTATATTTTGCTTATTTATAATCCCCACACTTGCCGGAACTTCAGACAAGGGCTTGTCTTCACGGGTAGATGTAACGCTAATAACAACATCATTCTTTACGTTCACCTCATTGGAGGCATGTACCAAAGCCCCCCCCGGTAAAAGTAGTAAAATACACAAACTGCACGATAGACTTCTTATTTTATTACTCATGTTTAACACCTTTTTTATTCCAGTTTAAATGCCATTGAATACTTAATATTGAAAGGGAAATTGACACTGGCAGGAAAAGTTACAAAAGGCCTGGCATTCAACACAGCCGTGCGTGCAGCATGCCTTAAGATTTTATAGCGCCCTTTTATAACCATGTTCTTCACATCACCGCTTTCCAGTAAATCAAACGATACGTCAATAATTTCCTGCATATTTCTCTTGCGAGCCAGGCGAGGATAAAATTTGTTACTTTCAATTGCCGTTAAAACCCGTTCAATAAATACATGTCTTTCGTTACCAGAGGTGGCAGGCCGGCTGTATTCCTGTTGATATTGATTGTGTTTATGATTTTCAACTTTCTCCACTAGCGGCTTACCAGGCTTCCCGAGCTGCTTCTTTTCGGCAATAACAGGCTTGTCTGGTTTTTCTAAAAGAGGGGCTGGCTTTGGCTCATAAGCCTGCCTGTTTTGCTTCACTGTATCTGCAGTGCTGTCTCTGGGCTGCTCTTGTTTAGCAATAGCCCCCGATATAAAACTCAACCTGAGCACCGTGTTTGTCAGTGAAAGGTCTGGAGTATTATTATTACTTTCAAAAGCAGGTATATTTTGCCGTTGGTACTGAGCAAGAAACAGAACATGCAGTAGCAATGAAACGAGGACATACAGAGAGATATTCGGCTGTTTATACATTCAACTTAACCACACAATAACCTGAAAATATGGGAAAGAATAAAACTTGTGTCTATTACATTTCCACTCAAGAAGGGTACGTGAGCCAGAATAGTCGCTTAATAATACTGTGGGAATGTGACACAGTGCCGCGCGACAAATTGCCGCAGCCAGCATAGCCACAATATGCTAAAATCATAAAGCTGCTGTCACTAGATTAAGAATGCTATCCAGGCCATGTCCAATTCTGCTAACCACATCCATTTAAGGCGATTATTTCACTTACGTAACTTTGCACTTATCGGTCAGATAATTGCGGTGGGGTTTACGCTCAATATTCTAAATATCCATTTACCCGTCAGCAATGTCAGTTTTATTATCTTGCTGTTTGGTTTATTTAATATGTATGTCTGGCTGCGACTAAAGCAACCTGCACCGGTAACTGAAAATGAGATCTTTATTCACCTGATGTTCGATGTTCTGGCATTAGCCTTACTCCTGTATTTTACAGGTGGCGCAACTAATCCATTTATAATGCTTTTTCTTTTCCCCCTGACTATAACGGTAACGATCTTGCCTGTTCGTTATGCGTGGCTATTAGCGATAATTACTGTTATCTGCTATAGCCTGCTGATGTTTTTCTATCAACCATTACCCATCGGACATAATGAATCACATGCACATAACGGGACATCGGAATATAATTTACACCTCATTGGTATGTGGATGGCTTTTATACTCAATGCCTGTTTAATAACCTATTATGTTTATGGAATGGGTAATACTTTACGCCATCAGCAAAAACAACTTACAAAGGCTCGCGAGCAATCAATACGCGATGAACAACTTGTTGTTTTAGGCACACTCGCAGCAAGCACTGCACATGAGCTTGGAACGCCATTGGGTACAATGGCATTGCTTGTTAATGAAATTGAAGATGAGCTCAGTAATGTAAACCCTGCTGTTGCAGCAGATATCAACAACCTGAAAAAACAGATTAGCCGTTGCAAGCAGTCATTAGCTGACTTGTCCGCATCCGTCGGTGCTTCGTCTAATTTATTTGATAACCAACAACAACCAGCCTGCCACTATCTACAACAAATTATTACTGAGGTAAAGGATATGCACCCCGGTATTAGCCTGGGCTTTCACTGCACACTGGATGAATCAAATAATCTGTACACTGACAGAACCCTAAGCCTGGCACTGATTAACATTATTGATAACGCTGTTGAAGTTTCACCGGAGTTTGTCGAACTGTCTGTTGACTACACAACTATAAACAGCACCGACTATATTGAGATTGTTATACGGGATCATGGCCCGGGCTTATCAGATGAAGCTCTGGATAAGATTGGACAGCAACCCTATAGTGAAAAAGAACTGGGGCTTGGTTTAGGCTTATACCTGGCTTATGCAGCAGTACGCCGCCGTAAGGGTAATATTTCCCAACAAAACTGCCAGCCCAAAGGCAGCAAGACCCTTATTCATCTGCCGCGAATCATAAAATAAACAGGCTATTAAACATGAGAGAAAGTGATACTAAAAATTTGTTATTACTGGATGACGATGAAAGTTTTTGCGACGTTCTGGCACGCGCCTTAAGTCGGCATCAATTCAATGTTACGCCCTGCCATTGTATCGAAACGGCTTGCGCTGTTTTAAGCAAAAATAAAATTAAATTTAACTATGCCATTGTTGATTTGCGGATTGGGCAGGAGTCGGGGCTCGAAGCTGTCAGTAAAATTATCAAATTTGAACCCGATATTAAAATTGTTATTCTCACGGGTTATGCCAGTATCGTAACGGCTGTTGAAGCGATAAAACTTGGTGCAAAGCACTACCTGACCAAACCTGCTGATATCAATGACATTATTGACGGATTTGGTAAAGAAAAAGGCAATATTGAAACGCAGCTTGCCGAAAACCCCATGTCAATAAAACGGCTGGAATGGGAACATTTACAAAAAGTCCTGCAGGAACATGACGGCAATATCTCAGCGGCAGCCAGAGCATTAGATATGCATCGCCGGACTCTGCAGCGTAAACTACAAAAGAAACCCGTTAAGCACTAACTAAACCCTGGCCCCCTGATTTTCCCCAGTGAAGATCCATTAAACATTTCCTCAAATAGCTCAAATTCTCAGCCTTTATTCTCTTTTCCTCAAACCCGTTTGTCTTATGAACGTTTGATCTATATCAATGAATATAGTTGACAACACTTTTCCCTAATAACACCGATTATCTCCTGTAGCCAATCCAGTTCTAAGCAGCAAAATTAAGTACATTAGCTAATTAAAATATAATAATGCAGATATTGTTTATACGGCTAAAAAATGCATTAATACCTCACAAGGAATAACAGCATAAAGCACATGGAATAAGTTGGCATATTAACCAGCGTGCGAAAAATTTAGAATTATAACAATACTGTTCCTAAACTAGGAGGATCTAACAATGGTGTACACCCAAAAATCACCTGCCTTGTTCATTATAGGCGTCATTATGCTTGCTATCTGGTACACAGCAGATAGCGGCATGCTTGCCGGTTATATTGAGCATCTCGCGCATGGCAAGAAATACAAGTACGGTTCAGAACTGACAACCATACCTTTATACTTTGGTCTCGTGGCCGCTGTTGTCGGTTTATGGCAATGGTTCGGCACACACACAAAAGGCAGTCTGGACTACTACTCATCGAGTATTGCTGGCGGCATGTTTATCTTACTAATCGCCATGCTGGTACGCTGGTTTCTTGCACCTGAAATTGCGGGCGTTAGCATAAGCATGGGTAAAGTCGGTGACACTGGAAAATACATACACAAACTACTGGGACTAAATTATATTGTCATTGGTATTGTGACGGGCTTAATCATTGTTAACGTATTTAGGATCCCGAGCTGGGCTGAAAACGGTGTGCGTTTATCGCGGCTGGGTTTAAAAACCGGTGTTATCTTACTGGGTACTTTATATAGTGCAGCAGAACTTAAAAATCTCGGTGGCTTATCAATTATTATGATTGGCTTCTTTGTACTGGGTTCGGTTGGCATGGTGCTCTGGATTGGCGCACGACGCAACATTCCTAACTCAATGGGCGGCGTACTCTCGGCCGGTATGGGCGTGTGCGGTGTTTCTGCAACGGTTGCTGCCGCACCTGTTGTACAAGCCAAATCGGTTGAAATTGCTTACACCATTGGTACTATCCTGTTATGGGGTGTGGGTTGTATGTTCGTATTCCCGGTCGTGGGTCAATTACTGGATATGAGCTATGTACAGTTTGGCGCATGGGCAGGTACGGGTATCCTGAACTCTGCACAAGTAGCCGGTGCCGCATTGGCCTTCCAGCCTGACGGCATTGAAACATTAAAGGTTGCTGAAATCTTTAATATTACACGCGTACTGATATTACCTATCATCGTAGTATGGCTAGCTATCTGGTATGTGCAACGAGAAGGTGAAAGCGCACAGAAAATAAATGTAGCCGAGGTGATTTTCAAGAAATTCCCGGTGTTTGTATTAGGCTTTATTTTACTGTTCGCTTTATCTTCAACAGGTGTATTTGCTCCTGCACAACACTACAAAGGTAAATACTTCGATAACTCACCAGCAAAAGTTAAACCATCGAAGCTGCTTACTACAGAAAAAATTGCGGTTCTGCAAGCTGAGTTTGACAAAATCCAGCGAGCTGATCGCAAGGCAGCAGTGCAGCGCTTAATGGATAACACCAAAATCATGTCGATTGATGATGATACTCAAATTCGTGGTTTGATTAACGCGAAAGTGATGTCGAAGAAAGCAAATAAAATCCTCAAAGGCGCACACAAAGCGGTACGACATACAGCGGCGAAAATAAAGGCATTCCGTGACTGGATTACCTGGTTATTCGCCTTTGGTTTAGTTGGCTTAGGTATGCAAATTACCATTAAATCGATGAAGCAGGCAGGTGGTCAGCCAGCATTTATCGGTGGCGTCGTAGGCCTGACTAAAGCTGTCTTATCGTTAGTCGTTGTTATGATGTTTATCGAAACAACCATTTAGCATAATTAAATAATATCAGGAGTAAATTAAAATGGCTGAAGAAGAACAAAAGTACGACCGAGGCTCTGCATTATCTATCTTTGGTAGTGACCGTAAGGAAGACTTTATGGCGCTGGCATTTGCATTGATAATCGCCTTTGCAGTCTACGTAGTTTACTAAAGCTACGTTAAAACCAACCGCCGGCGCCCTACCAGTAACATGGGCGGGCGCCGGCTCTTTTTTAAGACCCTTTATTTAAGGTAGTTAAGAACATGAATGCACCAAATTCCGTTTTATTAGCGAGCCACGGCACTGAAGGCGCAATGGCCGCAGAACAAATGGCCATTAAAATGTGCAATGCACAAGATACCGGCTTGCATCATTTAATTGTTGTACCCACCTTATGGCAAGGCATGACCGGTGATGACTGGTTAAATAATGGCTCCACCCGCAATACCTTTCGGCGCTACCTGGAATCGACACTGGAAAAAGAAGTCGAGGAGCATATTGCCCGCGTAAAACAACTTGCCGACGACAACGGCCTGTCTTATACAAATGAAATTGTTATTGGCGAGCCTGATGAATGCTTGCTTAAAGCAACAGAAAAACATAAATATGAACTTGTAGTGGTGGGTTCACCTCGCCCAAAAGGCAAGTCCGGTTTACGCTCTCGCATGATGACGCAACCCGTCTCACGTGCATTACAAACATCCGTTTTAATGGTGCCTTATCCCCATGACTGACATAACATACCCTCAGACGATGACAATAGAAGACTCTCAGAATAGCAATTTAGATAACCAGGATGCGGCATGGGCGTCCATAAATACTCCCTTGCATATCGATGCACTGCTGGTTTTTATTCAGGATGTAGAACGCCTGTTACGCATTAATCCCATGCTGGAATTTAAAAAATGGGAAAAATTAGGTGCCTCACAATATTTTATGGCTGGGCGCAATATTAGCCAGGAAACCGCGTTTGAATTTGAAACCAAATTAACTGTTTCTAGAAGACCCAATGGTTTAGAAATAGAATATGAAAGCGGTGTTAAGGCCAGTACGGTAATTGAAATTGAAGCCATTGAACTTGAAGATGGCAAACTGGGTTCTAAGCTAACCATAACCGATCATTATGATCGTCTGGATGAAAAAACCCGTCAAACTAAACTGGACGAAGTTGATAAAAGTCTGATCAACTGGGCAACCGACCTGCAACGCTATCTTGTGACCTGGCGCCGCTGGTCACGGATTAAACTATGGCGATGTCTGGCTCCCCATGAAGCCCACAGGAAGGCGCATTACCTATATGCTACTGTGGATTTCCGTAGTTGAAGTTGCGCTTATCACACTGGGTGTTGGGATTTATTTTGCAGAGTACCGCTAAGCACGACTAACTGTAGATCCTGGCTCTCTTTCCCTACGCTAAAACCTGAAACTCGAACCAGACTTTATAAATATAAGGCTGGTTCGGTGTGGGCTTTTCCACAACGTCTTGCTTATAAACGGTGTGTTTGTATATACTGCATTTTACGCCGTAATCATTGTAACACTCAACGTACCCTCAGATGATATTCTTGAAAGTAATTTGCAGGAAATTATTTTAGTTTTCGAAGATTACGACTAATTATCGAATACTTAGTGTTATTGTAAGCAAATACCAAAAGAGTATTCAATAAGCCACCAATAGTCATTCGCTATTTTCTAAATGTGTAGGAAAGAGTTCACGTACAGCCCAACGAGCAAATTCGGTACGTGTACAACTGTCAGCACTTTTCAGCCCGTGACCTTCTACAACACGGTAGATGACCATATCTTTTTTGGGGTCGTCAGAGGTGGCTTCATCAATTATATGCCGTACCGACCACTCTGCACCGTGTTTGCTGTTCGTATAATAGTGACCCAGTATAATTTGCTGTGCAGAAAATGTAGGTGTTTCAGCATGTTCAAGCGTTAGTGCAAATAACCGTTGCAAATCATCTGCATTTAAATCAACAACTAAATCAATATCCGCCAGTGCACGCTCGATATATTGTTTATCAATAAAGCGTGATGATTTTTTCACATCAAAAGAAGGTGCATCAACAAAACGCATCAGGCTCACCGGGTAACGCCGCCAGGGAAAAAAACTGTTAAACGCAACCGCGGTAACAAAAATAACAACCGTATTTAAAAGCACAGGGGTAAGCACATACTCGTAACCCAGAGCATGAATTTGTGCACTACCAATCACGGCTGCCAGTGCGGTCGCCCCGCCGGGTGGATGAATGCAACGCAAAAGATGCATCACACCAATTGCCAACCCTACTGCCAAACCTGAGGCAATAAAAATGTTGGGCACAAGATAATAACAGCTCACTCCCACCACCGCCGAACTCAACTGACCGCCAAATAAGGCCCAGGGTTGAGAAAGTTTACCGTGGGGCACAGCAAATACCAGCACCGCAGAGGCGCCCATCGAGGGTACAATCAAAGCTGCACCGCTTGCACCGGTAAAGTAAAAACTTATTCCACTAATTAGAAAAATACCGACAAAACCGCCAAGGGTTGACGCAAGCTTTTCTGCGCTGCTCACAGAGCTATCAATACTTAAGAGCTGAAGCCATTTTTTAAAAAATTGAGCCACTATATTATATGACAACCCTTTGATAATAATCCGTTAGTATTGATTCTATACTCAACAATAACGAATTTAATCTAAATTCCCCGTCCGCTTGCGGCGGGCACAAAACCGTTGGGGTTTCCAAAGGGGAGAAGCGGAGCTCTCCCCTTTGGTCGTCAGCGGGGTGCAACCCAGTTGACGATATATAATTGATTAAAACATATATTCTGCCAGAATATACTAACATAAGATAAATTACTCATTGTAAATTTCACGATCAGGCATTTTCCCTGAATCCATTCATGCATATAATCATCATATTAGTTTACGTTTTTATTACCCAGCAACTCACTCAACATATGCCGACTTCCGAAAACCAGGCAGAGGGTTTCGAATGGGCTCGGGTATTGTGGCCATAGTATCAATGATACTGCCTTATAATCAGACTTATCTGGATCTGGAATATATTCGAGGTAGATGCAGCCTCAAGAAAACAGCGTCTGGTTCAGGCCTGTTGAATCTTTGTAATAACGGCCATTAACTCATCAACAGGAACAGCTTTTGAAAATAAATAGCCCTGCACCTTGTCGCAACCCAATAATTTCAACTGTGTTAATGTTTCAATATCCTCTACACCTTCAGCAACAACAACCCGACCCAGATTGTGCACCAGATCAATAACTGATTTTACAATATTTGCATCATCGTCATCCTTAACCATGTCAGTAATAAATGACTTATCTATTTTAACTTCTTCAACGGACAACTTTTTAAGATAACTCAGTGATGAGTAACCGGTACCAAAATCGTCAATCGAAAATTGCAAACGCTGCATATCAGGTTCATTCATTATTTCGATAACCTGCTCAGGGTTATACATAATGGCACTTTCTGTAATTTCAGCGATAATGCCGTTAGTATACATATTATATTTGTCACACAGCTCTGCTATACGTGTAGGCAACCTCGGATTCGCCAGGTCTCGCGCTGACAGGTTAATGGAAATTTGTAAGTCCACACCCTCATCCTGCCATTTTCTCCATTGCGTAAAGGCCTCTTCAAGAACCCAGTCACTCACCTGATTTATTAAGCCGGTATTTTCTGCAATAGGAATAAATTGATCCGGAAAAATCCAGCCAAGCTCAGGATGATACCAACGAATTAATGCTTCGACTGAAACAACTTTATTATCAATTAAGGAAATCTGTGGTTGGTAATACAGTTGCAGTTGATTTGTTTCCAGAGCCGTATGAAGATAATCCATTAAAGATAAACGTAACGGTGTATATTTATCGAGTTCTGCACGATAAACACAGACATCACGCTTATCTTTCTTTGCTTCATACATTGCAACATCGGCAAGCCGCACTAAAGAAGTATGATCCACTCCGTGTTCTGGATACATTGCAATACCAATACTGGCCCCCACCTTAAGGGTGTGATTATCCAGAGCAAAGCTTGGTAATAGTTCGCCTAATATTTTATCGGCAACTTTAACGGCATCCTCTTCACTAATATCCGGTAACACCATGGCAAACTCATCACCGCCTAATCGACCCACGGTATCGCTTTCTCTTATCGCCTTTAACAACCGCTGTGCCACATTAATTAATAAACGATCCCCCTCTGGATGACCTAAAGTGTCATTCACTTCTTTAAAATTATTTAAATCCATAATAAAAACAGCAAGTGTTGTTTTTGTCCGTTCAGCATGTGCAATATCATGTTGCAGTTGTTCTGTTACTAATACACGGTTAGGCAAGCCTGTAAGGGGGTCATGCATGGCTTCATGTGCAATCTTTAAATTAAGAATCTGCAACTCCTGCGTCCTTGCTTGCACATGCTCTTCCAGTGAATCATTTAACTCGGACAACTCCAGCATAACTAAATCTCTGGACTCCATTGTTTCTTTTATTTGCAAACGCATTTTATCAAACGAGTCAGCAAGAAGTGTAAGCTCACCCGCTCCCTCTATTTTTACTGCTTTATCAAAATTAAAATTTGCAATATTTTGTGTTCCCTGCATTAGTATCGCAACAGGTTTGAATATTTTACGTTTAAACAGGAAATATATAGCGCCACCAACAAACAGCCCAATTCCCAGGGTGACCCACACAATTTCAAGTAAAACACTTTTAAATAAATTTTTATACGGTAATCTATCAAGTCCCACCCATGCCTTCGCTAAGAGTTTCCCATCAAATTTAACCGGCATTTCAAAGAATAAAATATTTTCGTTATTTCGAAGTTTTTCTATAATATGATGAACATTAATAATCTTCTTCGCGCCCAAAATTGACTGTATATAAGAATTATCTTTATTCAGGTAATGCGTCAATGGAATATTTTTATCGTTAACCACCGCAGCAAAAACAATATCCTTTTGATTGCTAATAAATTTTGCATAGCTATCAAGCGTCACATCATCAAACACAAGGAGTGGATCAATACTGATTGAGGCTAGCAATTCAGCCAACGATTCACCCCGGTCATAAAGCGCCTTTTTTATAATATTAGCTTCATTGTTATACTGGCTATAAGTACTAATACTCATTGCAATGCCAAGAATCATGGCAATGAAAATAAAAAGTTGGGAAGTAAGGCTGTTGAATCTTGTCACGATTAATCCATTTATTCCAGAGATGATATTCCATAATTATTACCATAAAGATCAGTCACTATTTCTCTGTGTGCATTAAAGTCTGAGTCTTCTGCAGGTACGAGTGCATTCAAGTTTGCTAACTTCAATATTTTCTTTCCATCATCTTTATTATCCAATGTTGTTAAAACAGTCCGAATTTTATATTTTAATTCATTGGGCAAACTATGGCTAACTGCCCAGGGTAAATGCACCATAGGCTTTGTTTTTGCTAAATATTTTAACTGTGAAATATCGATCCGCTGGCGAACATTATCAAGTTGCATCACCACGTCACCAGAACCTGACGCATCTGCACGTTTAAAGTAAGTTGATATAATTGTATTGGGGGGATTAACAGCAAACTTCTCTACATAATCACCCGCATTTAACCCACCTTGACGTAACAGCCATGTTGCTGAAATATAACTTTGCATCGCACGGCGGCTTCCACCAAACAAAATGGTTTTACCTCGGAGATCTGAAACTTCATTAATCCCACTGTCTTTACGCACAATTAACGACCCCGCAATAGTTGCGCTACCCAATTCTTTATTGACTGCAACAACATCGTAACCATAGTACTGGTGTGAAACGATATAGTGGTATTGATTGAAATGCACAATGTCATAACACAGCTGCTTCACCTTGATCCAGAAATCATTAAATGATTTACTTGTTTCAATAATAACATCTCGACCAAGTTGCTGACTCAGGTAATGTGCCAGCGGCGTAAACAATTTATAGGTCAGTTTAATATTGCGGCGTGGAAAAATGCCCAGTACTAAAGGCCGGGCTTTCGCCTCGGCAGCAGGCAATACCAACAGCGAAGTTGCTGAAGCTATAAGACGAGAAAGGAACTGGCGACGTTGCACATAAAACCCGATATTTTTACTATTTTCCAATAGGTTATATCGAACAAACAGCGCTTTAACTTTAATTATTCGCTGCTTACCCATTACGTTAAACTTGGGTGGCAGTCAGTAGAAATCAATATAATTCAATTACTTAGGATTAGCAACTAACTGCCTTTATATGTATATTTATCCCCCCATAAAAAAAACCGATAAAGCCCATTACAGCATATCGGTTTTTAAATTCAGCCACTGAAAAAAGAAGCTTCTCAGTGCTAAAATTGTGGAAGTAAATGGCTTAATAAACGATAGCGCGCGCCAAATAAACCATTGCCAGAAAAAAGCCAAATAATGTTACGCTTAAAATCGTTAAAGTCCGTAAAACTTGCGAATCCTGAATATCTTCTGGAGCACTCATACCATACCTCACGTAAGTTACTGATAACAAAGCATTTAATAGCTGTGTTTGAATTTAAACTGTAGTTTACTAAACTGCTTGGGTATTAGATATTAGAGAGATTTGATGTGTGGATAAAATAAATTATGAGTAATTTACTCAAGTATATAAACCGTGTTGCTTACCCCTTTGTTGTCTTTAATATGATAAAGTTTTCGTAACACTGTTTGCCCGTAGCTTGCACACAAAGGTTCACCATGAAGAAAATAAAAAATGAAGCTGAATTAATAAAATTAGCGATTAACACGGGGGTAAAATTTGCTGAGCTAAGAGGTGCAGCTATTTTTGAACCAACGGATGCGCAAAGTGAAAAAATACTCTACAT
>QIKU01000219.1 GCA_003232015.1 Gammaproteobacteria bacterium | reverse complement strand
GAATGAGGACAACAGGGTCGGACCAAGCTAACTAATTGAAAAATATTGTATATATTGTTAAAACAGGCCAGTATCAAGGCTTAGAACGTCACTTTTAACCACCGAATGGCTGCTTTAAGGATGAAGTTACACGGCTAGAGCGAATTGACATAAAAAAGAGGGTCGGTGACAATCGGTTCTTATTCTCAGTGTGAGCTGGATATTTTAAATCTATCCGAAACTTGATTTTATATCTAAATAGCCGCAAAGGAGATATTTCATCAACATGGTGGCCAACTACGTATGAGCGAGGCTATTGGCTATGGAATACCCCGATATTCACTCTATAAAATGCAAGATAATGGCGTTATTGAACAGATTTCGCGTGGTATCTATCGGCTTATGGATCTACCCCCCATTACAAAGCCTGATCTGGTCACCGTCAGCCTACGGTTTCCGAAAGCGGTAATTTGTTTGATTTCAGCGCTGCCATATCATGGGATGACGACCTAAATTCCGCATGAGATATCAGGTCGCCGTAGCCAGGAATGCTCGAATGCCATCGCTTGATACACCGCCTACGCGCTTATAAGTTTTCCGCTGAGGCGTTTAATGCTGGCATTGAGAAGCACGAAATAGATAGTGTTACCGTGCAAATTTACAGTATGGAAAAAACACTGGCAGACTGTTTTAAGTACCGAAATAAACTCGGGATGGATGTGGTGCTGGAAGCGCTTAAACTTTATCATTCGCAACAGAAATATAAGCTGGATATACTTCTGGAATACGCCAGAATTTGCCGTGTTGAGAGGGTGATGAAACCTTATCTGGAGGCAATGCTGTAACGGCTGGAAAAATAGTGAATATTGTTGCATCTATTCGTCAACGTCTGAAAAACATAGCCAGAGATGACAATCGCCCTTTCAATAGTGTGATTGTAGCTGATATTCAGGTTTTTCCTGGGCCGATGATGAATGGTGCAAAAGCATCAGGTAAGTGATTTGCACCTGGCGCATGGGGGTAGTTATTAGAAGTAAGAGTTTGTTTTTATGCCTGCTTATGCTTCAAATCACGCAAAACAATACGCAAACACAGTATTTCTCTCTATCCGGGCATTCCAGATAGCTTAAAAAGAGGGTATACGCAGCAATTAGGCTGAAAATAGGGTAATTTGGGCTATTTTCTTATCGAGCAGCGCTTTTTGTATTAGCAAAGATTGATAACAATGTTTGACATGAATAGCTGCAACCCCTACACTTTTTAGTAGTATTTTAAAAATCGTGAGGTGTGGTATGAATTTTAGTTTAACCCCCCAATTAGAAACCTTTGTGCGCGAACGTGCCGATTCTGGTGACTACAACAATGCCAGTGAGGTAGTGCGTGAAGCCATTCGTTTGTTTAAACGCATCGAAGAAGAACATGCTTTTAAGTTAGAGCAATTGCGTCTTGCTATAGCCGATGGTGACAAAGCCATTGAGCTTGAACAATCGCATGTGTTTAATTCAGAAGAAGAGTTGGACCACTTTTTTGCCAAGCTTTAAACCGGTACGCATTTCTGCCCCTGCCACTCGAGACTTGCAGGCCATTGCAGAATATACACAGAGCGAATGGGGAGCCAGGCAAAAAGAGAGTTATCTTAATTTGATTAAACAATCATTCAAGACATTAAGCCGTTCAGGTAATATTGGTAAACACCGAGACGAAATTGCACACGGCTTGTATTCTTACAGCATAAAGAAACATGTGGTTTTTATGCGGGAAACAGACGATGAGTTTTTAATCATTCGGGTATTGCATGGCAGGATGGATATGGAAAAGCAATTGTTGTGACTAAAATCCGCGCTTTATAAAAGCTGACTTTCCTGATTTATATATTGATGCTCAAGAAGCTGCATGATCAAGGTTTGTTGAGCGTGTTTGATGATGCGGAAGCAACTAAGGTGATTAAGTTGATTGATCGGGTAATGGAAATGCGTTGGTGGCAGGAAATACTGGATAAGATGCAAAGCAAGAACTTACGCCAGTTGAGGTGCAAAAGAAAGTAACACTGGATATGAGTAAACTTAAAGTTGTTTATTTTAAAATGTAAGTCGTTATTTAAAAAGAAAATAGAGAAGAACCATATTTGACAACAGTAAACAGGTGCTCATTAGTTGCCATGCTCTAATTGGGTTGCGTTTAATTAAAGGAACATAGTCAGTATTAACGAGTCTGGAATTCGGGTTGTTTAATGCCGCTATAAATTCCGATAAACGCGTAAAACGTTGATCAGGACTGATGTTAACCGCTTTTTCCAGCGCCTTATCAACCCATGCCGGTACTTCCGGGTTGTAATGTTTTATGGAAATATAATTTACTTTGCGTACATTTTTTGCTGTGAGTTCTTTGCCATACGGTAAACGCCCACTCAGTAACTCGTAGGCAATAACGCCTAATGAAAAAATATCAGAACGGTTACTGCCGGTATTGCCAATATGATATTCCGGTGCAGTGTAATTAATGGTGCCAAGAATATTATTGAATTGAATTGGCGCACTGATTTCATCAATGCCGGCTATTTTAGTTGAACCAAAATCAATAATTTTCAAGGTACCATTGTCATCAATTAAAATATTCTCTGGTTTTAAGTCCTGGTGAATCATTTCGAGCCGGTGAAAGGCGCGTAAGCCGCGTGCAATTTGTTCTATAAAATCACGCACGGTATTGATGTTGGCGCGAGGCTCATCCTCCATCCACTGACGCAGTGTTCGCCCCTGTATATGTTCTGCAATGTAATAAAGCGCAGTTCGTTTACGTGGTATTTCTAGCACCTTCATTACGTGCGGGCTACTAATACGCCGGCCAGCCCATTCTTCATGTAGGAATAAACTGATGTACTCGGCATCGTCGTTATAGTTAACCGACGGTGCTTTTAGTACAACATTCTCGTTGCTATGGGTATCTTGTGCTAAATAAACTTCGGTTCTTTTATTGGAAAATAAATGTCGCAGGATTTTATAACCGTCCAGGATCATGCCGGGTTCTAATACTGGAGGGAAGGGAAGCTCGGTTAGTTTCTGATAAAATTCCTCTTCATTTTCGCCTGGCAGCGAGGTGATACGTACAATCTGGCAAGTTACGTTGTCATTGGTTTTATTGTTAATCGCTTGCTGTGTTATCTCGTTTGCTGCAAGTTGTAAATTATCGGTGTGCTTCTGAATAATTTTTACCATACGACTGTCGGTAATAAATTCATGCACGCCATCACTGACCATCACAAAGGTATCGCCTATTTCCAAAGGTACACTGCGGTAATCAATATCAAGCCGTACATCGATACCAACGGCACGCGAGAGTAAGGATTTGTTTTCATTAATTTGCACGCGGTGGTCATGGGTGAGTTGTTTAAACTCATTACTGCGCAAGCGATAAATACGGGTGTCCCCGACATGAAAAATAAAACCGGTGTTGGATTTTAAAACCAGTGCACTTAAGGTCGTCACCATGCCTTTATGTGACTGGTATTTACGTTGGCCGTTACCATGTAGCCAGTGATTTAAAGCCGAGATAATTTTATGTGCCGAGGTTTGTGTCGTCCATGTTTCCGGTGTACTGAAGTAATCACTTAAAAAACCTTTTACGCAAGCCTGGCTGGCTTCTTTGCCTGCATCACTGCCACTCATTCCATCGGCAATGGCTGCGGCAATGCCTTTTGTTTTTAACAACTGGCCATCGGCAATCTCAATGCCGCAGGCATCTTCATTTTCTGCTTTGCCGCCAGCCAGACATTGGTGCGCCGATTCGATAGAGAGTGTTTTTTTCATCGTATTTGAGGTTACCGCAAATGATACTCTTTATTCAACTTCAATCATTTTTACGGTACCATCGGGTAATACTTCGACCATCTGGTCTTGTGGGTCATCGAGGAAAAAAGTAATTAAAACAAGCACTACCGCAGCAAAAATAGCAATCACAATAAAGAATACTTCGGTTGCAACAAATGAAAGTATGGTTAAAAATATAACTGCACCAACATTGCCATAGGCGCCTGCCATGCCGGCAATTTGCCCGGTAAGCCTGCGTTTGATCAGGGGAATAATTGCAAACACAGCACCATTGCCCGCATTGACAAATAGTGAGCTAAATATAACAGCAGCAAGGGCAAGATAAATACTCCACTCACTGGTAATTAAACTTAACAGGTAATAACCAACGCCTGTTCCGGCCATTAAGATTGCCAGTGTTAATTTTCGGCCAAACTTGTCACTTATCCAGCCTCCAGCCGGGCGCATAATTAAATTAAGGGCAGCAAATACGGAGGCGACCAGGCCGGCCTGAACGGCGGAAAGATTGAAGGTATCCATAAAGAATAACGGTAGAATTGAGATAACGGCCAGTTCAGAACCAAAAGTCACCATGTAAGACAAGTCCAGTATGGCAACTTGCTTGAATTTGTAACGCTCAATGTCTGGAATGGTTTCAGTAAAAACATGTTTATTAATTTGGTAAATACGTATTGACTGAAAGGTGTATAAACTGCCCAATATGACATAAATCATGTCGGTTACACCACTGCTTAACATACCTAAGTTAGCCGGCCCCAGTTTCCAGTTTAATACCGCTAATGCGGCATAGAGTGGAATATTCATTATCAGATATAAAAAGAAGTCAAACCTGGAAGTGATTTCCAGTGCGCCATTTTTCTTTGGTTTGAAATAGGTAGAGCCTTTGGGCGTATCGGTTACACTAAAGAAATAAACAGCCGAGTAAATGAGTGCTACAACACCGGTTGAACCAATCGCCCAGCGCCAGCCATCATCGCCGCCAAACATCAGTGCGACGGTGGGTAAGATTACTGCTGCACCGGCTGAACCAAAGTTGCCCCAGCCGCCGTAAATGCCTTGCGCGAGCCCCGTTTGTTTTGCCGGAAACCATTCACTGATCATGCGTATGCCAATAACAAAACCAGCACCCACAAAGCCGAGCAGGAAGCGCATTAATGCCAGTTGTTCATAATCTTGCGCCATTGCAAAGCCAAAGCAGAGAAAACTCGACACAAATAGCAACATAGAGTAAATCCGCCTTGGGCCAAAGGCATCCACCAGCATACCAATAATAATACGTGCTGGAATGGTTAGGGCGACATTAAGGATAAGCAGAGTTTTAATTTGCTGATCGGTTAACCCCATTGAGTCACGCATCATGGCTAGTAGTGGTGCATGATTAAACCAGACTAAGAAGGTAATAAAAAAGGCCGCCCAGCTTAAGTGTAGAATGCGCATTTTGCCACTGAATGAAAACAGATTCATTGTGCTTGATGGGGTCGACATGTTATTTCCTTATGCTTTAATTTGAATATCTTCAGTAGAGCAAGAGATATGCCAAGAATATAAGCTACTGTTTTTTATATAAAAATATTATTAGAAATGCTCTTTTTGCACTATTATAGTGCAAAAAGAGTATTAGAGTATAATTAAACACTTAATTTGTGCAGTGTCTTTGTGGCAAGATTTTGGTTGCCCGTGCTTGCTATTATATTATGCGCTATTATACTCGATATGCACTATTATAGTGCGAAGCGTGGCTGTTTTGCACCGATATTTCTCCCCAGTATGAGATATTTCCCTATATTAATCATGCGGTTATAGTATATTTAAGTGTTCACTAATACATGGCATGGCACTTGCTATATTGAGACTCATTAGAAATTAATCAAATGACACTATTTGTAAAAATAGTGCCGTTACAGATAACTAACACTTTAGCGGAGTTCTGGAATGAAAGAAAAACTGGTTGTAATCGGCAATGGTATGGCGGGTATGCGTACTGTTGAGGAGCTGCTTAAAATTGCGCCCGATGCTTACGATATCTCCGTTTTTGGTGAGGAGCCTTACGGCAACTATAACCGCATTATGCTTTCGCCCGTACTCGCGGGTGAAAAAACCATTGATGAAATTATGCTAAATGATTTGCAGTGGTATGAGGATAACAACATCACCCTCTATAAAGGTGTGAAAGCAACAGGTATTGATCGCAAAAAACGTACCGTAACGGGTGATGACGGTAAAACAGCTAGTTATGACCGTTTACTGATTGCAACAGGTTCAACGGCATTTATTATTCCTCTTCCCGGGCATGACTTGCCAGGCGTTATTGCGTTCCGTGATATTGCCGATGTCGATAGCATGCTAGAGGTAGCCCAGTCGGGTACAGAAAAGAACAAGAAAAGTGCCATTGTGATTGGTGGTGGTTTGCTTGGTTTGGAAGCAGCAAACGGCTTAATGGAACAAGGCATGAATGTGAAAGTGGTTCATATCATGGATACCTTAATGGAGCGCCAACTCGATGAACCCGCTGCAAAAATGTTGCAGGCAAATTTAGAAGAACGTGGCCTTGAATTTTTAATGGGTGCACAAACGGATTCCATTCAGGGTAATGGTAAAGTTGAAAAAGTATGCTTTAAAGATGGCACCGAAGTGGATGCCGATATTGTTGTGATGGCTGTGGGTATTCGCCCTAACTTTGAACTAGCCGAAAAAGTAGGTATTCACTGTGAACGCGGTATTGTGGTAAACGACACCATGCAAACATTTGACCCGGTTGTTTATTCGGTGGGTGAATGCGTGCAACATCGTGGCCAGACCTATGGTTTAGTTGCACCGTTATTTGAAATGGCAAAAGTTTGTGCCAACCATTTAGCCAAACACGGTATTGGTTTATATGAAGGCACCATGACTTCAACAAAATTAAAAGTAACCGGTATTGATTTATTTTCAGCCGGTGACTTTACTGGTGATGACACAACCGAAGATTTAGTTTTTAAAGATGAGTCGCGCGGTGTTTACCGTAAAATTGTTGTAAAAGATAATATCGTACAAGGTGCTGTTATGTACGGCGATACCATTGATGGTACCTGGTATTTTGATTTAATGCGTGACGAAACCGATATCAGTGATTTCCGCGCAACGATTTTATTTGGTCAGGCGCATTTAGGCGATTCCGGTCACGGTGATGACAATCGTGTTGCCGCCATGGCAGACTCGGCTGAAATTTGTGGTTGTAACGGTGTTTGCAAAGGTGACATTGTAACGGCCATTGTCGATAAAAAATTATTTACTCTCGATGAAGTGCGAGCGCATACCAAAGCATCGAGCTCCTGTGGCTCATGCACCGGTTTAGTTGAAGCACTTATTGCACATACAGTGGGTGGTGATTACTCTGTTGCCCCACATTTAAAACCCATGTGCGGTTGTACTGAACAGACGCACGATGGCGTACGTGAACAAATTCGTAAACAGGAATTAAAAACAATGCCAGCCGTGCGTGAAGCGCTGGGCTGGGATACACCGGACGGCTGTCCTAAATGCCGTATGGCATTGAACTACTATTTACTCTGCCAGTGGCCAACAGAATATAAAGACGATAGCCAGTCGCGATTTATTAACGAACGTGCACACGGCAATATTCAGCATGACGGCACCTACTCGGTAATCCCACGTATGTGGGGTGGCATGACCACACCACAGGAATTACGTGCAGTTGCCGATGTTGCTGAAAAATTCAATGTTAAAACGGTACACGTTACCGGTGGCCAACGTATTGGCTTATACGGTTTGGAAAAAGAACAACTGCCTGCAGTATGGAAAGAATTCACCGATGCAGGCATGGTATCAGGCCATGCATATGGTAAAGCATTACGAACGGTTAAAACCTGCGTGGGTAAAGAGTGGTGCCGTTTTGGTACACAGGACTCAACTCAAATGGGGATTAAACTTGAAGAGCTAAGCTGGGGTTCATGGACGCCACATAAATTTAAAATGGCCGCATCCGGTTGCCCACGTAACTGCGCAGAAGCCACGATTAAAGATTTTGGTGTGGTGTGTGTGGATTCCGGTTACGAACTTCATGTTGGTGGTAACGGCGGTATAAAAGTTCGCGCAACTGATTTCTTATGTGCAGTAAAAACCGAAGAAGAAGTGCTTGAATATGCCGCAGCCTATATGCAATTTTACCGTGAAGATGCACATTATCTGGAACGTACCGCACCGTGGATTGAGCGGGTCGGGTTACAGCGTGTTAAAGATGAAATCGTTGAAGATGCAGGAAAACGTAAAGTGTATGCAGAGCGTTTTTATATTGCACAATCGGTGGCACAGGATGATCCGTGGAAAGAACGTGTTGATGGTGGAGAAAAACATGAATTTACGCCACTAAAAGAAATCAGAGGGTAAGCAAAATGAGTGACTGGATTGAAGTAGGTAGTTTAAACGATATACCAAAACAAGGCGCACGTGTCGTTAAAACAGATAAGGGAAATATTGCTATTTTCCGCACCGACAATGATGATATTTTTGCAGTAAAAGATGAATGTCCACATAAAAAGGGGCAGTTATCTCAAGGTATTGTTTATGGTAAAAAGGTTGCCTGTCCACTACACAACTGGATGATTAACCTGGACTCTGGTACGGCGGTTGCACCCGATGAAGGTTGTGCGGCAACGTATCCGATTAAAATGGATGGTGATAAAATTATGTTGTCACTGACAGAAAAAGAAGGTTGTCCTAATAGTTAGAAAGTAATATTAAATTCGGAGTTAAGTAATGCTTTTCGGTCGTAACAAAAAAAATCCAATCAAAATTGCAGACAAAGGTGTTGTCGACTGGAAATACACCACTTGTGGTTATTGCTCTACCGGCTGCTCGATTGAAGTGGGGCTGGATAAAGACGGTGCAGCGGTTGCAACCCGTGGTGTTGCTGGTGCCGATGTTAATCGTGGCAAGCTTTGCTTAAAAGGTATTTTTGAACACGAGCTGTTTAATATTCCTGGTCGTGGTGACAAGCCTTTAATGCGTGAGCATTTCTATGATGCCTTTGAACAAACCAATTGGGATACGGCGCTGGATAAAGTCGCTGATGAAATAAAACGTATTCAATCCACTTACGGTCGTGATGCATTTGCCATTGTGTCGACTGGCCAGATAATGACCGAAGAGTTTTATACCCTGGGTAAGCTTGCACGTGGTGTTATTGGTACTAACAATTACGATGGTAATACAACACTGTGCATGTCATCGGCCGTATCCGGCTATAAACGCTCCTTTGGTTCTGATGGCCCACCGGGTTGTTATGACGACTTTGAACATACGGATTGCCTTATTGCGTTTGGTTCGAACTTACCGGAACAACATCCGATTATTTACTGGCGCTTAAAACAGGCATTGGAAAAGCGTAAATTTCCTGTGATTGTGGTTGACCCTCGTGTAACCATGTTTGCACAAATGGCGGATATTCATTTACCGGTTACACCTGGCACCGATTTGGCATTATTAAACTCACTGGTACATGTTATTTTAGATGAAGGCCTGGAAGATCGTGGCTACATCGATTCGAACACCACGGGTTACGATGAGTTTATTAAAACAGTCGAACATTATGATCCGGTCAGCGCATCAAAAATATGCGGCATTGATGAAGACACTATTCGTCATGTTGCGCGCACTTATGCCAATGCCGGAGCGGCCATGTCTATATGGACGATGGGTATTAATCAAAGCACTCACGGTTCCGATGGTGTGTGTGCCATTAATAATTTAAATCTGGTAACCGGCAATATCGGTAAGCCCGGTGGTACTAGTTTATCCATTACTGGTCAGTGTAATGCGATGGGTACGCGTGAATGGTCTAGTTGCTCGGGTTTGCCCGGTTATCGTGCTTTAGAAAAAGAGCAAGATAGAGAAGACATTGCCAGGTTCTGGGGTATCGACCCTGAATTTTTCCCGAAAAAACGTGGCCTGTTTCAAACCGATATTTTCCCCGCGATAGAAACCGGCCAGATAAAAGGAATGTGGTTAATTGCAACCAACCCAATGACTTCGATGACCAACACAGCGCGTATCCGAAAAATTCTGGAGAAGCTGGATTTTCTGGTGGTGCAGGATGCTTATCAGGACTGTGAATCAAACCAATACGCTAATGTTTATTTCCCGGCTGGTGTGTGGGCAGAAAAAGAAGGCTGTTTTACCAACACCGAACGGCGGGTTAATTTGATTCGTAATGTGATTAAACCGCATGGCGACTCGAAGCCAGACCTGTGGATTTTTAACCAAATGGCCAAGCGCTTTGAACAGGGACGGAAAATTAAATTCCCCGAAACCGCTGAAGGCGTGTTTGATGAATTACGCCAGTTATCAAAAGGGCGAATGCTGGATTATTCTGGTATGAGTTATGAAAAAATCGAAGCACAAAAAGGGGTGCAGTGGCCCTGTACCGAAGGTGACGAAACAGGCAGCCCGCGTTTATATACCGATGGTAAATTCCAGTACCCCGATGGCAAGGCAAAATTATTAGCACTCCCATTTATTGATAATAACGAAGTACCTGACGATGAATACCCATTCTGGATGAACAGTGGTCGAGTGGTTGAACATTTCCATACCCGAACCCGTACCGGTAAGGTGGGTAATATTAATAAGTTTAGCCCAACGCCGTATATGGAAATGAACCCGGATTCGGCAAAAGAGTTAGGTATTCAACACGGTGGTTATGCGCGTTTAACCTCACGTCGTGGTGACGGCGTAGTTATGGTGCAATGCACTCAACGTGTTCCACCCAATATGGTATTTATTCCGTTCCATTTTCATGAATGTGCCAATCGATTAACCCTGGGGTTACTCGATCCACACTCAAGACAACCGGCATTTAAACAGTGTGCCGTTAAAATAGAAGCCGTGGCCGATCAACATGCAGCAGCGGTGCGTAATAAAGAGGCACGTGCTTTTTAAGTAAAGTAATTTTTTAAGATATATATTCAGGAACGCTATAAATGTTTAAAGTACGTAAAGACGAACCACAGTATGCTTACCTGTCGGATGCGAAAGCGCCGCGAGTAAATCATTATGGGAAAAATATTGATTTATCAGTAGAGCATAGTGAGTTAACCGGTAAAAGTTTAAATATAAATGGCGACAGTAGTATCAGTGATAACCCTGATCGTTACAAACAACACGGTTTTTATTTTAATGCCGATAACTGTATTTCATGTCATGCTTGCGAGTCTGCGTGCAGTGAGAAAAATGATTTACCCCCTTACCTGGCTTATCGTGCAGTTGGCTATGTTGAAGGTGGTACTTACCCCAGTTATACCCGTTTAAATATTTCGATGGCCTGTAACCATTGTGATAA
>QIKU01000033.1 GCA_003232015.1 Gammaproteobacteria bacterium | reverse complement strand
TCAGATAAAACGCTTCGTTTTCAACAACATTATAAAGGCGTGCCTGTTATGGGTGCAGAATTGGTTGTAGGTGTTGATAAATATAACCAGGTTAAATATGTTGCAGGTGAAACCGCTCCCGAGTTGTTATTGGATGTGACATCACAGATTAGTGTAGAAAAAGCCACGACAGTTGCTAGATCTGCCGTTGCAAAATGGTATTCAGTAAATAGTGAGGCTCTGGTTGTAAGCGTTGCCGAACTGTCTATTTTTAATCCTGCACTTATTTCACCTAGTAAAATGCCAGCACGCCTGGTTTGGAAATTAACAATTGCAAGCAACTTAATTAATGAACTTGTTCTTGTTGACGCGAATAATGGTTCGATCGTCTTTAACCTTAATCAGATTCATTTCGCACTAAGTCGTGCGACTTATACCGCAAACAATACCGAAATTATTCCAGGAACTTTTATTTGTGGTGAGGCTGATACCACCTGCACCGCCGGCGATGCAGATGCAAGAGCGGCACATTTGTATGTTGCAGATACTTATAATTTTTATTCAAGTACGCATGGTCGAGATGGGATTACAGGTTCAGGAAGCACCATAATCACCAGTGTGCATTATGGTGTTGTTGGTTTTGGAAATGCTGCCTGGACGGGAGAACAAATGTTTTTTGGTGATGGCTATGCTCAAGCTGATGATGTGGTGGCACATGAGTATACTCATGGTGTGACCCAGAATGAATCGAACCTGTTTTCTTATTACCAGTCGGGTTCAATTGCTGAATCATTCTCTGATGTATGGGGAGAATTTGTTGATCAAACAAATGGAGCGGGTAGTGATACAGCTGCAGACAAGTGGCTATTGGGTGAAGATTTACCCGGTGGCGCTATTCGAAATTTGAGAAATCCGCCGGCCTTTTTAGATCCAGATAGAATGCAAAGTCCAAACTATTTTACCGGTAATGGTGCTAGCAATAATGTGCATACTAACAGTGGTGTTAATAATAAGGCTGTTTATTTAATGGTTGATGGCTCAGCAGCCGAGACGGGTGGTGTTTTCAATGGCGAGACTGTTTCTGCTCTGGGAATTACCAAAGTTGCAACATTGTATTATGAAGTGCAAACAAAATTTTTAACCAGTGGCTCTGATTATCTGGACTTATACAATGCACTTAATCAGGCGTGCAGTGATTTAGTTATTGCGGGCACAGCCGGGTTTGTCAATTCAGACTGCACACAAGTACAAGCTGCGTTAACAGCGGTTGAAATGAATTTGCAACCCGTTAATAACTTTAATCCAGAAGCTAGTATTTGTCCTTCAGGTGGTAGCGTAGCTTCAGTTATTTTTTCAGATGATATTGATTCAGGCATTTCGAATTGGACTTTAACGCGTGATAACAGCCTTGCAAACATTAATTGGAGACAAGCAACGGGTTATGCAGGTTCAGGTACTACCGCGTTATTTTCTGAAAGTGTAAGTACACGTTCCGATCTGTACGCGCAAATCAGCGTTACCTTACCTGCAACCTCGGATAAACTATTTTTGCATTTTAATCATTCGATCGAGCTTGAGGCCGCGGCTGGCAATTACTATGATGGTGCTGTCGTTGAATACAGTACAAATAACGGCACAAGCTGGAATGATGCCGGTGGTTTAATTGTGGATGGTAAAATTTATACGGGCATCATTAATGCTGGTTTCCAAAATCCATTAGCCGGGCGAATGGCGTTTTCCGGTTCAAGCAATGGCTATGTTTCAACACGTTTTAATTTATCAACCTTTGTAAATTCGGCACTTTTACTGCGCTGGCGATTGGGTACGGATAGCAATACGGCCAATTTAGGTTGGGTTATTGACGATGTGTCGGTATACCGTTGCCAGGCCCCTCTAGTGGGCAGCTTACCTGTGGCGAATGCGGGTGCAGATCAAATTGTTAATCCGGGTGCGGCTGTTACATTAAATGGTAGCGCTAGCTCTGATATAGATGATGGAACAATATCCAGTTTTTTGTGGGAACAGGTGGCTGGTCAAAACGTTAGTTTAAGCAATGTTGCATCAGCAACGCCGGTTTTTATCACTTCAGCGAATACAGAGATTGTTTCATTTAGGTTAACCGTAACCGATCTTGATAATAATACAGACTCAGATATTGTAAACATTATTGTAACCAATGCCCCCGTTGCAAACGCAGGCAATGATTTTGATGTTGTCGAAGGTGCAACGGCTACACTGGATGGCAGTGCAAGTTTTGATTTAGATGGCTCAATAGTATCTTATGCATGGGCACAAACGGTGGGTGATACCGTGACACTGAGTAATGCAAACACGGTGTCACCAACTTTTACTGGGCCTTCGGCTAGTCAGGTACTTGGTTTTTCTTTAATTGTCACAGACAATAGTGGAAATTCTTCTATGTTGGATACAGTCAATGTCACTGTTAGTCCGGTAGTAAGTGCAGTCGTGAATAATACCGGTGGTGGTGGCGGTTGTAGCCTTAATCCGAAGGCCGCATTTAATCCATTCATGTTTATTTTACTTTTAGGTTTGTCTGTTATACATCTATGGCGGGGTCGGCGTAAAAGGAATAAAGTGTTGTTATAAAAAGGCGCGGCTTATTTCTTTTGCTGCCTGGCCAATATCAATAGTAGACATATCTTCCTCTGCAACATCTTCTGCCGGACAAAAAGCCAGCCGTTTATTCCCCGAGTTTAAGGTTTGCCAGCGCAATGCGGTTGCAGAGCGGCGGCGGGTATAAAAAGCAGCGGTCGGTCTGTCGAGTACCCCCGCAATATGCAATGGTCCGGTTGAACCACTAATAAAAAGATCGGCAAAGGCTAGCTGCCGGCTAAACTTTTCTAACCCCTGTTTTGACTCATATAAAATTTTGTCATGGCTAATTTCAGCATAGACCGAGCTGGCTGCCTGTTGTTCGCCTGGCCCGTAGCTGATAATAAAACTCAGGGGCTGAGGACTTTGCAGCATATTGGCAAGCTGGGCAAACTGCGGTGGTGACAAATTGCGTGCTGAGCCACCGCTGCCGGGGTGAATAAAAATTAATAAATGATCAGAGGGGATATGGTGTTCTTCCATAAATTGTTGTTTTAGCTGGTGGGTGGTATTGGCATTAAATTCCAGATAAGGCGGGCTGACTGTTTTCAAAGGAGCAATATTGAGCAGTGACAGGAAATACTCGGCAAGCTCCTGATTATAGCGGTGTTCGGGTTTTTCTGAGCGTGAGCGACGTTGCGTGATGCGGTGATTATAAAAAATCTGGCCAATTTTTGTTGCTGGCGCAATTCGAATTGGAATTTTAGCTAAAAACGCCGCAACAGCGACCCGTAGAGTCGAAACAAGGGTGATGATAGCATCATAATTTTGTTGCCGGATAAGCTGGCTTAATTGGTATGCTTCATTAAGCGCATGTGTTTTTGATGCCTGGGGCTGGCTCTGGGATTGGGGATCGATGATGACATGGTCAATAAATTTACACAATTTGGCGATTGGCGCGGTATACTTAGGCACAAGGACATGGATTTCTGTGTCGGGCAGGTTCTTTTTCAGGATTGCAAAGGCTGAAAAGGACACCAACAAGTCGCCCAGCTTGTCATTACGGACAATGAGGATTTTTTTAACACTGTGCAGGTTATTTGAGCATGGCATTGGGGATGGTATTTTACGGATTAGCCGGAGTAAAAGCCAGAAAATTAACTAACAGGCTTGCTTTAGAATATTGAAAAAAAAGAGGAATAAGAATGGCCAAACGTGCCTGTGTAGTTTGCGTCATATCGATGGCCAGAACTATTTGCATTGTCACCATTGTGGGCTTATCTATATTGATCAATTATTAAAAACAGAAAATCTCTATAAAGCATATAGCGGGAATTTCATAAAATCCTTTCGTCGAAGGTTAGTTGCCCCTTTCCGTAAATTAAAAAATTACAAGAATTTTGAACAGCAAAAACAACGGGCTGAGCAGATCATTGATTTTTCAATCCGTCATATGCAAACCTCGGGTGAAAATAAAAAATACCTTGATATTGGTTGTAATCGAGGATTTAATCTTGCTGCCGCACACGAAAAGGGTTTGAATGTGTATGGTATTGAACTTGTACCAGAATTAATCCGTCCTTTTATTAATAGCTACCCTCAGTATAAGAGCCAGATATTTTCAGAACGATTCGAGGATGCAAAGCGCCAGTTGGCTGCTGACATGTTTGATTTAATCACCGGCATTGATGTAGTCGAACATTTCGAAGATGTGGTGAAAGATTTACAGGGCATTTATGACATATTAAAACCAGGAGGCATGGTTGTTTTCCAAACTCCGGATACGGCCTGTGAACATGCACATAAAGATAAATGTCAGTGGGGAGCATTAAAGCCATTAGAACATTTACACCTTTTTAGCGGAAAGAATCTGGAAACACTCGTCAGACGTGTTGGATTTTCAGACTACAGCTTAGAAAGAGAGTTTGAAGAAGCTGACGGGAATTTTGTTGCGCTGATGTATAAATAATATTAAGGCATCACTATGTTTGTAGTAGTGCATATTTCACGGTGGCGGGTATTGTTCATAGTATTTTAATAAATAAGAATAAAGAAAAGTATATAAGATGAAATTTTGGTTTACACGTGGTGCATGGGTTTCCAAAAAAACTCAAGAGAAGTTTAAGACTATTGTACCTGACGATATAAAAAGCATTGCGATTATTCGCCATGCAGCTTTAGGGGATATGATCCTGACCCGTGCCTTTATTGCAGAAGCGCGCAAGTTTTTTCCTAACGCATCCATTACCTTAAGTGTGGTTAGCAACTACCGCTATGGTGTGCCTGAAGACATGGTGGATAGAGTGCATGTTGCGATTGGCAGTGATCAGCGCCATGTGCCAAAAAGAGAACAAATAAGAGTCGCGAAAGAACTCGGCTATCACGACATACTTTTTGATATGACAGTTTCAAGCCGTTCAATATTATTAGGTTTGCTTAATAAGTCGATGCTCAAGGTAAGCTATCCCTATCGTAACTGGCAGCGTATTCTTTACGATGTCTGCGTCTTTCGTTCAGACATGCAGTTCGAGGCCGAGACATTACTGGATATGCTACGTGTGTTTGGTGCAAATGTGACAACACCCCCTGATTCTCATATTAATACACCGGCATTAAAAAAAGATAAGCCCTATTTTGTTTATTTTACGACAGCATCCATTGCCAATAAATGCTGGCCTGTTGAACACTTTGCATCATTGCTACAAAAGTTATCAAAACAATACCCTAATCATCAGCATATTGTTCTTGAAGGGCTGGCTAAATGGGAATCAGTGACTAACTTAATGGAATTAACAAATGCAGAGGCTAAAATAAAAAATATTGAAGTACAAAAAGCACTGCCACTGGAAGAAACCTTTGGCTTTTTAAAAGGTGCTGCTGTTGTTATTGGCAATGATACCGGTATTCGTAATCTGGCAATATGCTGTGATACACCCACGGTGGGTATTTTTTCATCCGCTGTGTTGTATCGCTACTGGCCGCGCTACGGTAAGCATGACGCTGTCTTTCACGCGGATGGCAGCATCCCATCCGTTGATGATGTACAAAAATCAGTCAACAAGATTATTAAAGTCGCAGTTTAAAAAGTTTGTTAAGATAGTTTTTTATTTAATAACTGGTAACGAATAACAGTATGAGTATTATCCAGAGCCAGCAAGGAAATGAATATATTCTTTACGATGATGACGTTTTTTCTACTCAGGATGACATCAGCTTTAGCGTAAAAATCTGGGCTAACCGCAGTGCCATTATTGGTTTTGCAGAAGGGCGTGGTACCACTTTTTTTGTTGATTATCAGGGACGTGAGCTGGTGCTTCGACATTATAGGCGTGGTGGTAAAATTGCAGAATATGTCGAAGACCAATATCTCTGGCTGGGTCTGTCTCTTACACGGGCATGGCGTGAGTTTAAACTGTTAGAGCATATGCAAAAGTGTTCACTGCCTGTTCCTCGCCCTGTTGCAGCGCACGTTGTTCGTGAAGGACTTTTCTATAGAGCCGATCTTATTACACAACGCATCCGACATAGCCATTTATTATTAAAAGAGCTATCTAATAACACACTTGAACAAGGTCACTGGATTGCAATAGGTAGTATGATTAAACGCTTCCACGATAAAGGTATCCATCATGTGGATTTAAATGTTAAAAATATATTGATGGATGAAGGCGGTCGTTTTTATCTGATTGATTTTGATAAGTGTTGTCAGCGAAAACCGGCACAGGGCTGGAAGCAGGCCGATATTAATCGCTTTAAGCGTTCTTTAAATAAAGCCGTAGCAATGGATCCAGCGATTATTTTTAATGCACAGTGTTGGCAGTGGTTTATGCAGGGGTATGCTGGTTAGCTTTTATAACGGATTTATGTCAGGGTAAAGTTTTTTTAATTCCAATAGGTAAGTATCTAAAACAGATTGTTGCTGCGTCATTAACTGGATGGCATTGTTCTGATATTGCTGATTGGCTTCAGGCTGGTTTAATAATTTATTGATTGTTTCGGGTAGTAACTGAATATTATTAATTTGAATACCGGCTTGTTGTTCAATAAAAAGCTGCGCTTCTTCTTTAAAGTTATCCATAAAGGGGCCAAACACCACCGTTTTTCCTGCATGGGCAACTTCCAGAATATTCTGGCCACCCTTATTAACGAACGAACCACCCATTATCACAAACGTTGCGCCTTTTATAAAATTGAGCAGTTCGCCAAAGGTGTCGGCAATGTAAATATCTGTTTCTAATGTAATAGTGTCATTACGGCTGCGAATGGCCAGTTTAAGGTTATACGGTTTGAGCTGGCTAATAATTTCTTCGATACGTTTAGGGTGGCGTGGCACAATAACAAGAAGCTGCTCTGTATGTTTTGATTTAACCCATGCTGCAACAACCAATGCTTCTTCATCATCGCGAGTTGATGCAGCCAGCACATAAGGTCTGGGTGCTTTAAAAGCAGTAATGCTATTAATGTTATGTTGCGGATAAAATTTGATATTACCAACAGTTTTTACTTTCGATGCGTTAGCGCCCAGTGCTATAAAACGTTGGCTGTCTTGTTTACTTCGCGTTAATACATAGTGGCAGGCTTGTAAGCAATCCCGGTAGCGTTTTTTCATCCAGGCTGACGCATGCAAAGTTCGAGCTGATATTCTGCCATTAATAATGGTAACAGGAAGGTGTTGTGCGTCGGCTACAGTAAATAAATTAGGCCAGAGTTCGGTTTCGACAATGAGCAGGCAACGCGGCTGGAATGTTGAAATAAATTTTCTAATCGCCCATTGCCAGTCAATCGGGCAGTAGCAGTGAACAACATGTTCACTTAAGGTGTTTGCAACGCGGACTGCTGAAGAGGGGGTGTTGGTTGTTAATATAATTTTACTATGCGCTGCCAGTTTATGGATAAGTGGTGTGGCAGCATTTACTTCACCAACGGATGCAGCATGAATCCATATTGATTTTTTTTTGAGTTCTTTTGCTGCGGTAAAATGTATTGCCAGGCGTTGTAATAAAAAACGGTAGTCTTTATTGCGAAAAGCATCCCATGCAATATAAAAAGAAATGGGTATCGATAAAACTCCAAGTAATATTCTATAGGTGTTCATTGTTTATTATTGGATCAGATCACTCATTTTTTTTAAATCATTGTTTGTTAAAATACCAGCTGCTTTTTTCAGTCGTAAGGTTTCTAACAGGTAGTCATAACGGGCGCGTGCATAATCCTTTTTTGCGCGAAACAGTTCGCGCTGCGAATTGAGTACGTCAACGGTTGTTCGGGTGCCGACTTCAAAGCCAGCCTGCGTGGTTTCAAGTGCTTTATTGCCGGAGGTGACCGCCTGTTTAAGGGCTTTAACCTGACTAATATTTGATAGCACATTAAGATAGCCGCTGCGGGTTAAGCGTTCGGTTGCACGTTGCGACTGAATATATTTCTGCTTTGCTGCATTGTATTCATAACGTGCCTGGATTGTTTTCGATGTGGTTCGCCCACCGGCATACAGTGGCAAGTTAAATTCTAACGAGATGGAATTTTGATCGATTTGTCGGGTACCAAAAAAACCACCCCCTACTTTAGAATAACTTCGCTCGGCAACCAAATCCAGAGTAGGTAGATGGCCTGCACGTTGAATGGCTACTTCATCTTTTGCAATTTTCATAAATTGTTTGGCTGCCAGTAAGTCCAGGTTATTCGCTAAAGCAAGTTTAACCCAGGCATCCATATTTTCTGGTTCCGGTGTTAGCAAAGGAATGTCTCTGGTTAGCGATTTCACATCAGCAAGTGTTACGCCCGTGAGTTCGCGTAAGTTTTCAAGTGTGATTTGCAGCTTATTTTCTGCGCTAATAACCTGTGCGGTTGACTGGTCGTAGCGTGCGCGAGCTTCATGTACATCGGTAATGGCTATCAGGCCAACTTTAAATTTTTGTTCGGACTGGAGCAAGCGCCGCTTAAGTGCTTTGTATTCCCGTTGATTAAAATTTAAATCGTCTTTTGCAGCAAGCACATTAAAGTAACTGGTTGCAACGCGTAAAATTAAATCGTGTTTCGCCAAATCGAAGCTGGCCTGTGCTTTAAGTACGGTTGCGTTGCTCTGGCTTATACGAATAAAATCACTTTGTCTGAATAGTGCCTGACTGATACGTAGAGTATAACCGTTACTGTCAAAACTTTGTATGGATGAAGTGGAGGCAGTAATATCCTGTTCGGTATTTGATCGGTAGGCCGAAAAACTTATTTGTGGCAAAACGGCTGCCCAGCTTTGCGGATTGCTTTGTTGCAACGCTAGATAATTAGCTTCGCTTGTTAGATAAACAGGGTCGCTTTTTTCGGCTAACTGGTAAATACCGAAAAGGCTGTTGATTGGTTCATTTGCATAACTGGCGGTGTTTAAACTTGCGTTAAGAACAAAAATGGCAACAAAGAGAGATTTTTTCATTGGTTTTTAATAGCGCTTCATACTCGGGTCGATGTCAATTGCCCAGGCTTCTACGCCACCTGTCAGGTTAATTAGATTAGTAAAGCCTAATGATTCCAAATATTGAGCCACTTGTCGACTCCGAATACCATGGTGGCAGATAATAACGGTTTCCTGTGTTGGATCAAGTTGCACTGCATGGTCGGGTATCTGGCGCATTGGAACCAGTTTTGAATGCTCTAAATGGCAATGTTCGTATTCCCATGGTTCGCGCACATCCAGCAGCAGAGGGGCTGGGGGCTTTTTTTCAGAAACAGTTTGTAGATATGCCTGCAATTTTGCAGCAGTAAAATGTCGCATAATAGTTGTAAAAGAGAGTGGCTGCTGGCTTTAGAAGCTAAAACGTTCCGGTTCGGGGGCATTTTTTAAAGGTGGAATAACTGTTTCAAACAGATTTTCCCGTTTAAATTGACCATCGCTAATACGTGTAATTCGTTGTACCTCCATATTGGGTTCATCGCCAACAACGGCTAGTAAACGGCCATTTACATTCAGACTTTGCTCAAATTTTTCAGAAAGCTTAGGCACCGAGCCGGTTAGCAGAATAACATCATAGGGTGCATGGTTGTCCCAGCCATTGGCTGCATCACCAATTTCGAGAGTCACGTTGCTAATATCATGGCTAGCAAGCTTACGACCGGCCTCGGTACCTAAATCCTGATCTATTTCAACGCTAAAAACACGTAAGGCAAGCTGTGCGAGTAGTGCGGTCATATAGCCGCTGCCGGTACCAATTTCGAGTACCGTTTCATGGGGTTGAACATTTAATTCTTGCAGCAACCGCGCTTCAACTCTGGGGGCCAGCATATGCTCGCCGTTCCCGAGTGGTATTTCAAAGTCGGAAAAGGCCATGGTTTTGTAGTCCGTTGGCACAAAGTCTTCGCGGTGGATTTCTTCAAGCAGGTTTAATACGGTAAGATCGAGCACACTCCAGGGGCGGATCTGCTGTTCAATCATGTTGTAGCGTGCGGTCTCAAAGTTCATCTGTTGGTATCCATTTATATATTATTATCAGGAAACCACAAGGGTAAGCGCTTTACCGGGCGCAGGCAAGCTATCCAAGCTTAAAAGCCTATTTTATGTTCTGTTAGACCGATAAAAAAAATGTATAAATCGAGTTAAGTTATTGATTTATATTGTAATGCTGAGTAACTGTTTATCTCTACATGGCTACCTATTTACAATAGCAGGCTTAATTTAGCTTAGCATGCTTGCAATCAGCGCGGCCATCCAGCAAACTTACATTTATATCGCTAGGGGAGCCCCAACACATATACGTAGGTGTACAGGCTGAGAGTTTTACCCTTTGAACCTGAACGGTCAGTACCGGCGTAGGAAAGCGTGAGCCACGGTTTTTGTATCATGAAGTGGCCATTCCCTCGATCTATTCTGCTGCCCTATTGCTCTGTTCGACCAAGACTGACCATATTGAGGATATTCCTATGAGTGCCGTACCTGATGATTTTTTAAGCAAAACCGCCAAGCTAAACGATGCCTCGATTCAGCCATTTCCAAATTCAAAAAAAATCTACGTTCAAGGTAGCCGCGAAGATATCCAGGTGCCGATGCGAGAAATTATTTTGTCGGACACCATTACCGATGCTGGAGTAGAAAAAAATACACCGTTAACGGTTTATGATACCTCCGGGCCTTATAGCGATCCTGAAATTGAGATTGATATTCGCAAAGGTCTGGCCGATATCCGCAGCCCGTGGATAATCGAGCGTGCTGATACTGAAATACTCGATGGCTTAAGCTCCGCCTATGGCCGAGATAGCGCCACGGATAAAAAACTGGATCATATGCGTTTTGAACACCACATGCGTAAACCGCGTAAAGCGCTGCCAGGCAAAAATGTATCGCAGATGCATTATGCCAAACAAGGCATTATCACCCCCGAAATGGAATACGTTGCGATTCGTGAAAATTTAAAATTAGAACAATATGCCGAAGAAGTTGCAAAGCAACACCCTGGCCACAGTTTTGGTGCGAGTATTCCCAAAAAAATTACCGCCGAATTTGTGCGTGACGAAATTGCGCGTGGTCGTGCCATTATCCCGGCCAATATTAACCATAGCGAAGTTGAGCCGATGATTATCGGTCGTAACTTTCTGGTCAAAATTAATGGCAACCTCGGTAACTCGGCACTCGGTTCAAGTATCGAAGAAGAAGTGGACAAGATGACCTGGGGTATTCGTTGGGGCTCTGATACGATTATGGATTTATCCACCGGTAAAAATATTCACGAAACCCGCGAATGGATTATTCGTAATTCACCGGTGCCTATCGGCACGGTGCCTATTTATCAGGCGCTTGAAAAAGTAAATGGTAAAGCCGAAGACCTCACCTGGGAAATGTTCCGCGACACGTTAATCGAACAAGCCGAACAAGGTGTCGATTACTTTACCATTCATGCTGGTGTGTTATTACGCCATGTGCCGTTAACGGCAAAGCGCACCACCGGCATTGTATCGCGTGGCGGTTCGATTATGGCCAAGTGGTGTTTAGCGCACCACAAAGAAAATTTTCTCTACACTCATTTCGAAGACATCTGTGAAATCATGAAAGCTTATGATGTATCTTTTTCATTAGGTGATGGCCTACGCCCTGGTTGTATTGCAGACGCAAACGACGAAGCACAATTTGGTGAGCTCGAAGCGCTGGGCGAGTTAACAAAAATTGCCTGGAAGCACGACATACAAACCATGATAGAAGGCCCCGGCCATGTGCCGATGCATATGATTCAGGAAAACATGACCAAACAGTTAGAAGAGTGCGGTGAAGCACCCTTCTATACACTTGGGCCACTCACAACCGACATCGCACCCGGTTACGACCACATCACCTCCGGCATCGGTGCTGCGATGATAGGCTGGTTCGGTTGCGCCATGCTTTGTTATGTAACACCGAAAGAACATTTAGGTTTACCCAACCGAGACGATGTAAAAGAAGGCATCATCACCTATAAAATTTCTGCGCATGCAGCGGATTTAGCCAAAGGCCACCCCGGCGCACAAATACGCGACAATGCCATGAGTAAAGCACGCTTCGAATTTCGCTGGGAAGACCAGTTTAACATTGGACTAGACCCGGATCGTGCAAGAGAATACCACGATGAAACCATGCCAAAAGAAGCGCATAAAGTTGCGCACTTTTGTTCCATGTGTGGGCCAAACTTCTGCTCCATGAAGATTTCGCAAGACGTAAGAGATTATGCAGCGAAAGAAGGGATTGGCGTTGAGGTTGCAATGGAAGAAGGCATGAAGGCCAAGGCCGCAGAGTTTAAAAAACAAGGCAGCGAAATTTACAAAAAAGCCTAAAAAAAGATGCAAACAGAAGCGCAATTTAAAAAGCGTAGCCCGGATGAAGCGCAGCGTAATCCGGGAGCAATCCGAGCGGTAGCCCAGCGCAGGTGAAGCGAGAATGTAACTGTAAAAGATTAAAGAGGAACAACATCATTCCCGCACAGGCGGGAATCTATTAAATAAAATGTCACTCTACTTACCATTATTTAAAGCCTTAAACGATGCTGATGTACAATACATTATCGTTGGCGGTTTAGCGACAGTGCTACACGGTTATGCGCGGTTCACTGCTGATGTTGATTTAGTTATCAATCTAAATCAAAGCGAAGCCGAAAATGCTATTAAGGTTTTAACATCATTGGGTTTAAAACCACGCGCCCCCGTTGACCCGATGAAGTTCACGGAACCAGCAACACGTGAATCATGGATTAAAGAAAAAAATATGCTGGTGTTCTCACTTTACGATCCAGGTAACCCTTTAATGATAGTTGATCTGTTTATTCGTGAACCTTTCCCATTTGATGAAATGCTAAAACGATCAGTTCAAATGAAACTAGGTGACGTAATCGTGCCTGTTTGTGCTATAACTGATTTAATAGAAATGAAAAAAATAGCAGCCAGGCCAAAGGATTTAGAAGATATTAAATATCTGCAAGGTTTGCTGGATTCAAAAGATGAAAGCTGAATTAAAACAAGACAAACTTACAGCAGAAGAAAGAGCGCAATTACGCTTATGGGTAAGAGCTACTCCTATTCAACGATTGAACTGGTTAGAAGAAGTGCAAAAAATTGCCTTTCAATCGGGTGCTTGGGAGAAGGCAATTAAAGCAAAAGGCAAGACCTGACCCTGACGAACTCAACGACTGAACTGGTTAGAAGAAGCGCAAAAAATTGCCTTTCAATCAGGCGCATGGGAAAAGGCAATTAAAGCAAAAGGCAAGCCCTGATCCTGACGGTTGTGCTGACGGATTACGTTATTTCCGCGCAGAGCCTGTCCCCAGCGAAGGCGGGGACGGGAATCCCGAAAATAAAAACAGGCATTTTTTTATTTAAGCCGCTTTAGCATTAATAATAGTTTTACCAATATATTCATTACTAACTCCCAGTGCCAATAAAGATTTAATCAACAAATCTAAAGACACAGAACGATCACCCGTTTCCATTTTTGCAACACGAGACTGACTAGAATTAATTCGTTTAGCAAAGTCTTTTTGTGTTAAGTGTTGTTTGGTTCTTTCGTATTTTAAACAACTAGCCAATGTAAGTTTAAGTTCAATATAGGCTGCTTCTTCATCCGTTAATTCTAAAAAATCAGCTGCATTACCAACCTTCCAACCATTGGCCTCAAGATTTTTTTGTTTAGCTGCTTTCATTGTCATACCTCTTAATTCTATATTTGCATATATCGATTATGTGCCTTGGCGTTGTATTTGTTTTTTTATTAAAAACTTCCAGTAGAACAATCGCATCGGCATCGGTTCTGTACTGTACAGAATTCGCCAGGTGCAGTTTTCATCATTAATTCGTAGCTCGTGGCAACGCCGTCCAATCGTTGGCATTGGGCGGAGACTGTGGCATCACCAACTTTATTCCTTGCTGTAATTGCCTCAATAAATAACCGGCTTCAAGCCGAGCTTCTAGAGAAAAAGGCGGTGTTTTCACCTCACCATGCAACCAGACTAAATCCTTGTCTTTTGGGCTTATAGTACAATAGTATGTCAAATTAGATATATCATCAAGAGGGTGTAACATCGGACGGTGACAAAGGTGACTGAATTAAAACAAGACAAACTTACAGCAGAAGAAAAAGCGCAATTACACTTATGGGCAAGAGGCACTCCTATTTAAAGATTGAACTGGTTAGTGACCCTGACGAATCCAAAGATCGTTTGGGATGGTTTAATGCCTCTAGAGCACGCTGAGCTTTATCGGGGCTATTTGCTGGAAAATGAGTGTCGTGTCCCCAGAATATTTTAGTTAAGTCGTATAACCCCCACTATCTACTTGAAATGGGTAACTTCCTATGCCATAATTATTTACCTAAAAGGTAAATATTTGGAAGTAATGATTTGGACGTCGATTACAAAACTGCCAAGCTTAAGAAGCTCTGTCTGGTTAGCAAAGAAGCTGATAAAAAGATTGGGGCAAATAGCGGTAAAAAACTGCGTACCAGACTGGCAGATATTGAAGCTGCATCAAATGTTTCTGAATTGGTAGCTGGAAGGCCTCACCCATATACAGGGGATAAGGTTGGCCTATTTTCATTAGATTTGCATGGTGGGCATAGGTTGTTATTTGAGCCATTGAAAAAACCTCCGCCAACAAAAGATGATGGCGGCATCGATTGGTCAAACGTTGAAAGTATATTTGTAGTGTTTATTGGAGATCCTCATGAATAGTCAACTAGAAAAATTTGCCCCCGATTGGGTATCAACGCCAGGCGATACAATTCTTGATTTGATGGAGGAGCGTGATTGGAATCAGGTTGAGCTTGCAAACCGACTGGGTTTTAGTACAAAGCACCTAAATCAACTTATCAAGGGTAAAGTTACCCTTACATACGATACTGCGCAAAAGTTAGAAAGAGTGCTTGGTTCTACGGTTTCATTTTGGATGAATCGTGAATCAAAGTATCGACAGCATGTCGCAAGACTAGAGGCAGAACAGAAATATAAAAGCTGGACCGATTG
>QIKU01000284.1 GCA_003232015.1 Gammaproteobacteria bacterium | reverse complement strand
ACGCCTATTGGCCGGTTACTGGTATCCTGCGAAAGCGATAAAGTGATCGAGGTAAATTTGGGCATGGATAATAAAAAAAACTGCCAGCGACAGATCAGTGGAACAAAAGAGTTGAAAAGTCATTTTTTTAAAAATGTAGAAGATCAACTTCGTCATTATTTTGATGGAGAATTAACCTGTTTTACTCTTGATTTATTGGTACAGGGAACCAATTACCAAAAGTCAGTATGGCAATGTATCAGCGCAATTAAATGGGGAGAAACATTAACTTACAGCAATATTGCAGAGCAACTTGATAGTTCGGCACGTGCTGTTGGTAATGCCTGTCGTGCAAACCCGGTTCCCATTATTGTGCCGTGCCACCGTGTTGTTGCTAAATCTGGGTTGGGTGGTTTTGCCGGGCAGCGTGAAGGCAATAATATTAATGTGAAAACATGGCTGCTTGAACATGAGCGTTGTTTAAATTAGTGATCTCAGGCAAGCCCGATTCTGAAGAAATAATTTCCACATTTCTCGATGCCCTGTGGCTGGAAAAAGGTTTAAGTGACAACACCCTACAGGCATATCGTTCAGATTTATTGGCTTTTTCAAAATGGCTTGCACAGGATAAGTTAGATCTTATCGTTGTTTTACCTGAGCACATAAACCGCTATCTTGCTTTTCTGGTGGATAAAAATAGAAGTACACGTAGCCAGGCTCGCTTGCTTTCAAGTTTACGCCAGTTATATGCTTACCTTATCCGTGAAGCACAGTTACGAGTTGATCCGACTGCTTTAATTCCCTTACCAAAGATAGTGCGAAAGTTACCCACACATTTAACAGAGAATGATGTGGACACATTAATCAATGCACCGGATACAACAACAGTGTTGGGTCTACGCGACCGGGCAATGTTAGAAGTGATTTATGCCAGTGGATTGAGAGTATCAGAGCTGGTTGGTTTGCAACTGAACCAGTTAAATTTACGCCAGGGCGTGGTACGAGTGCAGGGTAAAGGCAACAAGCAACGGCTTGTGCCATTAGGCGAGCAGGCTGTTGGCTGGCTGGAAAATTATCTGGTAGAGAGTCGCCTCGAATTATTAAAGCAAGCGCAAAGCGATAGCTTGTTTGTTACCAACAGAAAAAAAGCAATGTCACGGCAGGCATTCTGGTATTTAATAAAGCGTTATGCTCTGCAGGCGGGGATTAAAGAAAGTTTGTCGCCGCATACTTTACGCCATGCTTTTGCAACGCATTTGCTCAACCATGGTGCAGATTTAAGAGTTGTTCAGATGTTGCTTGGCCATAGTGATATTTCTACAACGCAAATATATACGCATATTGCTCAGGCACGTCTGGAAAGTATTCACGCTAAACATCACCCGCGTGGTTGAATTAAATGCTAAAATGATTGTCCAGTTATCATAATGGCAACATTAAAGAGCGCTTTGCCGTAATTCCGGAAAATATCGTGTAGAATACGATATTCGTTTATTTACATTTTTTATGAAGTCAGGTTTTCTATGAAGTCCCCAAAAGTAATTTTAAATTTTATTCTCTATTCAGGTTTTGTGATGGGGATGTTTGTTCATACCAATGTTTCTGCTAAAGAAGAAATTAGAAATCTGGAAAAAATTCAGAAAATTATCACTCAACATATTGGCGGTGTGGGTGAATATAAAATACAGCCATCGCCGGTTAAGGGGTTGTATTTAGTGATAGCACCTCCTCATGTTCTGTATATTTCTGAAGATGCGAATTACGTTATTGAGGGTAGCATCACCGATATTAATACTGGCGAAGATCTTACCCGTGGTGTTCGTCATGCTGCCCGCTATGCGGCGGTCGATGCAATGAAAGATTCGATGATTGTTTTTTCTCCACCAAAAGATAAAATCAAACATACGATAACGATTTTTACAGATATCGATTGTTATTATTGCCAGAAGCTTCATAACGAAATTGGAGAGTTTAATCGACTCGGGATACAGGTGCGGTATTTGGCATTCCCTCCCAAAGGCGTGGGTTCTGCTTCGTATGACAAAGCCGTTACTGTCTGGTGTTCTAAAGATAAAAAAGCAGCCTTAACCCAGGCTAAAAGTGGTGAAGACCTAAAAGCAATAAAATGCGACAGCCCGGTTGATAAACATTTTGAACTTGGAAATTTACTGAATGTCCGTGGTACGCCCGCTATTGTTTTAGAAAACGGCCAGTTGTACCCGGGGTATATACCGGCGGCTCGTTTAAGTCAGGGGCTGGAACAAATGAAGGCTAAGGCAGTTAAATAAAAAAATCTTGCTCAGTAACAGCATAAAAATTAGAAAAAAGATTTTACAAATCGGATGTTAATAACATGCTTTAGTTAAGCGCAAGCGCAAGTTTTCGGCGATAGTCACTCACTATTTTTGCGCCTTGCTCGCCCTGTGTACTGACAATATCAAAAAGTTTCAGTAATTCTTTTCTGCCTAAATCGTCTTCAAATTTCCTGTCCCGCTTTATAATTTCCATAAGTTGCTCCATTGCCGATGCAACATCGCCCTGCAAAACAAGTTGCTGACTAAACTGGTGGCGTGCTTTTAAATCATTCGGATCTTTTTCTATCGCCTTCATAATGCTGGCGGTATCAGGTAAGTCTTTTGCGGATTCAGCAATTTCAATTTGTGCAGTAATACTTTTTATTTCGTCTTTATCCTGTAATATTTTCGGTAGTGCAGCGATAAATAATTTTGCCTGTTCAAACTGTTGGGTTTGCGCAAGGATACTGGCAAAATGAATTGAAATTTTCTGATTATCGGTATCGTTTAAACAAATTTCCTGCATTTTAGCAATGGCACTGTTGTCACCTTGCTGTAGTGCCTCCATCGCCTGCTGGTAGAGTTCATCTGACTCACGCTGAATATGGTTGCTGAGTTTACCTTTAATTTCTGACTCGGATAATAGCCCGGAGAACTCATCAACGATTTGTCCGTTACGAATAAACTTTACCGTGGGTACACTGCGTACCTGAAAGTGCTCGGCAAGTTCTTTGTTTTGATCAATGTCCACTTTTGCAAGTAAAAAATCACCATTGGATTCATTGGCCAATTTCATTAAAACTGGAATAAGTTGTTTACATGGCTGGCACCAGGTTGCCCAAAAATCCAGTAACACCAGTTTTTTCATGGAGCTTTCCATTACCTGTGCCTGGAATGTTTCAGCCGTTACATCAATGACGGTGTCGGTCATACTTTTATCCCCATGTTTTTATAGTCTGTTTAGCCATTAGATAATGCAGCCAGCTATTTTAACCCAGTACCAGGTTTTAAGCTATCCAGATAATGCATGGCTAGTTAGATTGATAGTGATGCAACAGCTTCGCATGCGTAAATAGCAGGTAGCTTTGGACACGATGGTCTGGCCAGACAAGCTGGGCGGCATATTGGTAATGTGTCAGTTGCGGTTGGTAATAGGCTGCGAGCTGATGCATGTTATTTTTAGTGACAGCCTGATGTGTTTTATAGTCAATAATATAAACATCGCTTTCAGTCACAACTACACGATCAATAATACCAAATACAGTGGTATTGTCTTTTAAGTAACTCACCGGAACTTCGTTGTATGTTTTGATATTGTTGTTATCCGGAAAAATAAAAGAAAATTCATTAAAGCTTGTTACAGAAAATGCTTCTTGCCAGCATTCATCCCATAGCGATTCTGACAAGTTATGTCCCAGTTTATTTCGGCAGTCCGTTGCAGATAGCACGGAATGGTTGCTAATATTTTCAAGAATGGCATGGATAACAATACCCCGGGTTGTTGCATCGGAGTCGGCTTGTTCTGTTAAAGGTAGTTGGCTTGAATTATTGTTTATATCACTGGGTGAAATACTTTTTTGTATGTCCTGATAGGCAGTAGAAAGTGTGACTGTTTTTTTCATGTTTTTATCAATCAAGGTCTCTAATGGTTGTGAAGTTATATTCGGTTGATTGTCTTGCACAGATAAACACTCGCCATGTTGTTCCAGAATATATTCCAGTTGTTCTGTTACAGGAACGCCATAGCTATTCTTAATCAGTGTGTACCAGTCTGTTTCTGATTTTGTGGGTTTGGCAGCAGAAATATAAAGGTACTGGCGTGCGCGGGTAATGGCAACATAAAACACATTAGCGGCTTCGCGTTGTTCGGCAAGGGTGTCTTTATCGATAAGTGATTGCGTTACCCTATCGCGGGATTGACTTTTATTCGTCAGCATCATGACGTTGGGTGTTTCTTTTTCTGCCGGCCAGTCGATAATGCTTTTATATGTAAATTTTGACTGGCCTTCCGCATCGGCATTAGCTAAAAATATAACGGGCGCCTCCAGTCCTTTCGATGCGTGGATAGTCATAACTTGTACTCGATTTAAATCATTGCTGGCAGCAGGTGTGTCTGGCGCTTCACTAGGCATATTTTTTAGCTGTTCTATATGTGCAATAAACTGTTGCAGACTAGGGTAGCGGCCACTGTCTACTTCTAGTGCCAGTTCGATAAGTCGAGTTAAATTACTGCGTGTTCTTGCCTTTAAATGAGGTGGGTAGGCATGGCTGTATTGTGAAAGTACGTCAGCTTCATTGTAAATGACATCGAGCAAGTCATGTACAGGAACACGCGTTGCGATATTTTGCCAGTGCTTTAATAGTTGCAGTGCTTTTTCTAAACGGGTATTTTTTTCTGCCGAACTTAACAATGTTTCTATTTTATAGAACCAGTTACTGTTGTCTTTATCTTTTAGCTCTATTTGTGCTAGTTGTATGAGAGTCTGGTCTGAAACTGAAAACAAGGGGCTACGCAAAATGCTGACCAGTGCAATATTATTAAATGGTGTGATTAACCAGTTTAGCAGCATTACAATATCGCTTACCTCAAGGCAGTCGAGTAAGGTGCCGCGTTCAGAGCCTACAAAGGGAATGCCGTACTGGTGTAATGCTTTTTCGTAATGGGCGGCATTGGTTCGGTTACGTAATAATATAATAATGTCTCTGTATCGTATATTTCGGGTTAATCCTTTGTATATAATTGGCGTATGGTTGTTAATTAAAGTTGTGATTTTGTTTGCAATTATTTCTGCTTCGAGGCGGTTGACGCTGTCTTTATCTTTTTTTGGTTGTTGCAGTGGGTTACGAAATGGGAGTGAACTGTTTTTATCAACCTTTTCTTGTTCTTCAATAGCAGGGTAATTTAATAATGAGACGCAGCCTGGTAAATCTTTCAGCATAGTTGTATGTGGCTTGAAATCTGTAATGGCCGCATTTAATTTGGTCTCTGAAAACAGTTTATTTACAAAATTAATAATAGCGGGCGAAGAGCGCCATGATGCATTGAGTGGTAAATGGCTGCTATTAAAATGTTGTTCAATATAGGTGCTTGCAATTGGAAATAATTTAGGTTCGGCACGTCTGAAACGGTAAATGGATTGTTTAACATCCCCGACTAATAACACACTCCGGCTATCACTGGATTCAATATCCTGTTGTTGGCTGAATTCCTCAATCAGCGGTTGCAATAGTCGCCATTGAATGGGATTGGTGTCCTGAAATTCATCAATTAACAAATGATTAATTCTTGCATCCAGTTTGTACTGCACCCACAAGGCATGCTGGCTTTTTGTTAGTAAGCAATAGGTTTGCCATTCCAGATCAGTGAAATCAAGTAATCGTAAGTCAGTTTTTATTTTCTGATAGTGATTTAAATAAGCTTCTCCCGAAATATACCAGTGTTTATTAATCTGATAACTCTTTTGTAAGTTTAGCGCATTGTCGATTTGTTCAAGTTGCTGGCAAATAGCTAAGTGTATTTGAATAAAAGATTCTGCATTACTTTCGCCTAAATTTTTATCCATTTCTTTCGTTATTTTACGCGCTAAGGGCTCGCCGTCTTTTTTGAGAAAAGCCGTTTTGAGTTGTGTTAGCCGTTTTTCAAAGCCAAGCTTAGAGTTGCGTGCATTACTAATGGCATTCAGTGCTGTTTTATATGTTTTTGCTTTTAATTTATCGAGTGACAAACAAAACTGGTTTAGTGATGCGTCAAGATCAGGTTGCTTAAAAAAAACTTCCAGTGGTTTATCGTTTGGCTCAACCTGCAACTGCTTCTGCATTTGACTAATGGCATAGCCTACTGGATTATTGGCTTCTTGTGTCCATGCCCACCAGTCACTGCGCTGCGCAAGAAAGCTGTTGAGTATGTCGCGGGTATTATTGAGTCCAAATTCGTCAAACAGAAAGGCAATGGCTTTTGATATGCTGGTATCGGGTTGTTGCTGGCAGCCCGCCATTAGAGCATGCCAGGCTTGTTGCTGATAAAGATAGGTTTGTTCGCTAAGCTCAAAGCCGGGCGGTACTTCGGCTTCGAATGGAAAACGTTTTAAAATTTCCTGACAAAAAGAATGGAATGTCGTACAGCGAACCGTTTGCGGGCTGAGTATGACGTTTTCATATAAATATCGGGCTTTTGATAGAATGGATGCATTTGCTTCGACGCCTGTGTTTTTTAATTCTGTTTGCAGTTTATTTTTATCCATTGTGGCGAGCGCATACAGACGTTCCTGTAACCGCACCTGCATTTCTGCGGCCGCTTTACGGGTAAAGGTGATAGCCACAATATGTGCGGGGTTGGCGCCGTTGAGCAGTAATTGTACAAGCCGGTTAATAAGCTGGTAGGTTTTGCCACTACCGGCAGAAGCTTCAATGATGATGCTGGTATTTATGGTATTGGTATTAAGACTTTTAGTATTTTGCATTTTGTCAGGTTGTATTCCGATCCTATTTCTGGTTATTTTTTAACCAAATGAGTCTGTGTGATTCTTTCACTGAATCGGTCAGATTAAAAGTGTGGATTCGGTCACAGTTTTGTATTCTTGTCACAGTAAAGCCAGGCACTTGTGATACTTTAACAAAATCAGATGTGGATGGGGAGGAACCTCTCGCATTTAAGGTTCAGGTTTCAGGTTTAGGAAACGCTCACATGGAATCGTGAATTCAGGCGGGATAGCCTGTGTGGATGGATGAAGGCAGAATAAGGACATTACAGGACGCATACCCTATGACTCGTACTGCGCGGGAATAAAAACGGGCTGGATTTGCCTGAAGGGACTTACCCAATAGTAGGCGGCGAAAGCCGCCTTTTTTTAGTGCCAGTTTCTTATCTTTACTGGCACTTATGATGTTTTTTAGTGGCTGTTTCTTTAATTTTTACAGCCACTTATGTTGTTTTCGCAACCTTGCTCCCCCAGACCTTGCGCTGGTTTTGCCTTGCACTGAACGCACGTTATCCGTGAACTTCTCTTATATCTTGTATGCCAATTCTTTAAAAACGACTAAAAACTCAACGCAGCACAAAGGCCACTGGCACATTAAATTCCAGCTGTGTACGTGGGTCGCTTTGTGGCATCGGCGGAAAAGGGTTTGCGCGTTGTGCCATTTCGAGTGCAGCTTTATCGAGGAAGCGGTTGCCGGTACGCTGTGCAAGGCTGATTTGCCGGGTTTGCCCGCTGCGGTCGATAAGGATGCGTAGCATGCCTTCGCCTTCAATACGTAAGCGTTTGGCACGGCGAGGGTATTTTTTGTACTTTTCGAGCCAGGCAACTAGTAACTGTTCATAGCGAGCTGTGGCGACAGCATCTGGAGCCGGTGGGGTGGGCTCGATGATAGGCTCAGGTATTTTTTCGATTTGCTTTTTAATGATTTTTTCAGGTTCAGGAATGGGCTTGACCGGCGTTTGTGGTTTGACGGGTGCGGGCTTAATTTCAGGCTCAGGTTTTTTTTGCGGTGGTGTTATTTTTTTTGCTACATTGGTTGTTGTTTCGGCAATAGTGGCCAGTAAGCTAATTTTAATGGGTTGCTTTTGTTTTGGTGGTGACACTGTTTCTGGCATAGACAGCCATAAGGCAACACTGCCATGCAGCAGGGCAGCAATTAGTAGTGTTATGCTCATTTGTTGCCGGGTTATTATCATCGTGCTTACTTTTGCGTGGTTGCCAGTGCAACATTGGTGCCGCCAGCGGCGCGGATTTCGTCCATTACTTTAAGTAATTGTTGTACTTGAGTACGGGCATCGCTTTTCAATGTGACAGCGGAGTCGGTACTCTGTTTTAATAATGGTTCTAATGCTTGTTGTAACTGTGTTAATTCAATGTCTTTACCATTGAGTGCCAGTTGCCCGTTTTGATTCAACGACACAACAATGGGTTTAGTATCGGTTACCATGGCGCTTTTTGATTCGGGTAGTTCCAGCTCGATGGCTTCGGGTACCATAAAGGTGCTGGTTAACATAAAAAATACCAGTAGCAAAAATACGATATCAATTAACGGTGCGATATCCAGATGGGAGTGGATGCGTGCGCGGCCTTCAAAGTCCATGAGTTTCATCCTCAATGCGTTCATCATCACGGCTATCGATATGGGGGCTTTTACCGAAGTGGCGTAACACCTGAATACTGGCGTCTTTCATGGTGGCGCGTACATGGTCAACTTCACCTTCGAGATAATAAAAGGCGGCCATTGCAGGTATGGCAACGGTGAGTCCAAAAGCGGTTGTAAGCAGTGCTTCCCAGATACCGCCGGAAAGAATGGATGGATCGACTCGACTACCGGCTGCTTCAAGATTCATAAATGCGGCTATCATGCCTGTTACCGTGCCCAATAAGCCCAGCAGGGGGCTGAGGTGTGCAATAGATGACAGGCCACGTAACCAGGATTCCAGGTTACGGATTTCAGTACTGCCCACCCGGCTGACTTCGGCCTCAACATCGCCACTGGTCATGGCTGGATTAGCCCCAAAACTTACGGCACTTTCCAACACGCGGGCAACAGGGTTATTTTGCTGCTGTAGATCCTGTAATGCCTGTGCATACTCACCACGTTCTACTGACGATACTGTATTTTTAACGAAACGGGTTTGTCGCAGACCACTCCGGTAGAACTGATACAGTTTTAGCAGGATAATGGCGGTTGCTAATACGGACATAAGCAGTAGCACATACATTACTGTGCCGCCTTGCTGGAATAAATCAAACATAATTAAAGCTCCATAAAAAATAGAAAAGGCAGCGCGCCAAAAGGCACGCCACCTGGTTTATCGCCATGCGATATAATCTAAAGTTCCATTTCAATACCCGCGTAGGCAAATAAAGGCATACCAGGGCGTGGACCTTCTGGTTGTCGTGATGCAACATAACTTTCATCAAGCAAGTTCTGCACGCCACCAAATAATTTTACACCATCCGTGATTCGGTAAAATGCAGACACATCCACTACAAAGTAAGCATCGGTTTTACCAAATCTTGCATCGGCACCACCAGCACCATTAACCTGGTTATCAACATTGTTTGCACTACTAAAGGTTTCACTTACATAACTAGCCGTGATGTAACTTCCCCACTGCTTTGACTCTATGCCGGTTCCCAGGCTAATAACGAGTTCAGGAATATAAGGTACCTTGTTACCTGCGCGACCATAACTGAAAATAGATTCTGGATCCGTTGAAGTCGCATTATTTTTTTGTGTTGCATTGGTATATGTTGCTGTCATAAACCAGGGGTTACGGTATTTCCAGCCCTTTGCAATCCCCGCATCATACTGAACAGAAAATTCCACACCTGTGCTTTCAACCTGACCAAAGTTTTCAGTTTCACCAGTGCCGGTACCCCCGATATTGTCGATTACAATGAGATCGTTAAACTGGGTATAAAACCCTACTATCTCGATTGCCAATGCCTGTTTGGGGTTGGTATAACGTGCACCCATTTCGTAGGCATTACTGGTTTCTTCCTTGATACCATTCAAAGCACTTTTGGGGCTTGGCGGCGAATAACCACGATTGATACTACCGAAACCGATCCAGGAATCATTAAATTTATAGGTTGCGCCGAGGCTGCCTGCGGTCATGCTCATCTTGTTCGTACCCGAATTATTTGGGTTGCTGAAGTCTTCATAAGTCTGCTCCAGCTTTTCGTAACGAATACCGGGTGTAAACGACCAGTCACCTGTTTTGATTGTGTCTTGCAGGAACATTGCCAGCGCTGAGGTTTTTTGCAAACGGTTACCCGCATCGCCTGGTGTGCCAGCGGTCATGCCATTAATGGTACCGTTAGCCAGTTGCGTGTAATCGTCATCCCACTGATAACGGCGTATGCGATCATTATTAAAGCGAATGCCAAAGGCGAGTTCATGTTGAACTTCATCGGAGCCAAAACGGTAATAAGCAACCGTGTCCAGGCCTTTTGAATTATAAACACGGTTATTAGCACGGACGCGTAACGTACAGGCTAAATCACCTTTCAAACAAGCCAGGCCTTCACCGTTTTGAGCACCGGCAAGCGCAGGAGAAAGCTTAATGGTATTGCCGTTTACATTGCGCAAGTCTTTAAGTTTGTACCAGTTACGCGAAAAGTCATTGTTGTACAGGGTGGCTATAATATCCATATTGTCACTCGGTGCAACGATATAGCGCAGGTAGCTGCGTTTTTGCATACTTTTGATATTATCGAACCGGGTTGCCGAATAACGACGAGAAGGATCGGCAGCAAAGTCCGCTTCGCTCAAGCCCAGATAAGTCTCATTAGCATCGAGTTCAGACGTTCCATATTTGAATTCAAGGCGCTGATAGATGGCCGAGTCAGGCTCCCATGATAACTTGATCATCGGATCAGACTTGCTAAAACCGGTATTGTCACCCTCACGAAAATCGGGCGTTTCATCAATTCTTTTATAGCCATCGTTCTTGCGAGTATAATTTTCTACCAGAAAACCAAACTTACCGACACTGCTGTCAAAAGTATTGCCGACATAAGCGTGCACGCGCTGATCACCAAAACTGCCAATCGTTGTCTTAAGATAGACTGTTTCCTTTAGAGGAATAGCGGTAGACAGGTAATTGATAACACCGCCGGTGGTTTGTGGGCCGTATTTCACCTGGCTGGAACCTTTCAGGATTTCCATGCCGCTCATGCGGCCAACAGTAGGAGAATAATAAGCGGCTGGAGCAGAATAAGGTGCCGGTGCGGTTAACACACCATCTTCCATCATCGTTATCTTCGAGCTACGCGTAGTATCCACACCGCGAAGACTGATACTGGGGAACAAGCCAAAATTACCCTCCTGTCGTATATACACACCCGGCACCTTGCGTAGCACCTGATCAGCATCGTCATAGTTTTGCGTGCGAATATCGCTCTTACTCACCGAATAAGCTGAACCTGGTAATTCTTCAATATTTGCCGGGTTACCAATAACCATAATCTTGTCCAGTACACTGGCACTCGATTTGGTCGCTGGTTTTTCATCTGCGGCGCCAGCCGGCAGAACCATGCCTAAAGATACTGCGGCAAAGACACCGCGTAATAAATAATTCTGTGTTTTCAATTTCATAACCTCATGTTAAGTCAGTTTTCAAATGTGGGTGCCACCGCCCGGGCTGTC
>QIKU01000029.1 GCA_003232015.1 Gammaproteobacteria bacterium | reverse complement strand
CTGGACATGTTGGAAAAAAGCGGCGTAAAGACCGATGGCCGTTTGTTTATTAGTGAAGCCTGTACTTTAATTTTGCCTTACCATATTGCACTGGATCAGGCACGTGAAATTGCGCGTGGTAAACAAGCCATTGGCACCACCGGTCGAGGTATTGGCCCGGCTTATGAAGATAAAATTTCACGTCGTGGTTTAAAAGTAGGCGACATGTTGCACCGTGAACGCTTTGCTACACGGTTAGCTGAAGTACTGGACTACCATAACTTTACATTAAAAAATTATTTTAAAGTCGATACGGTCGATTTCCAGGAAGTGCTTGATTTTGGCTTAGAAGTGGCTGAACGTATTCGCCCAATGGTCACCGATGTAACTGGTGAGCTACATAAAATGCGAGCCGAAGGCAAAGACATTATGTTTGAAGGTGCACAAGGCACCTTGCTGGATATTGATCATGGTACTTACCCTTATGTTACTTCATCCAACCCAACCGCAGGTGGCGCCTCAACCGGAACGGGTGTGGGTCCTTGTGACATTGATTACGTATTAGGGATTACCAAGGCCTATACCACACGTGTGGGTGCAGGCCCTTTTCCAACCGAACTTTATGACGGTGAAGACTTAAATGATCCTATTGGCGCTTATCTGGCAAAACAAGGTCATGAATTTGGTGCAACAACCGGCCGTGCACGTCGTTGTGGCTGGTTAGATGCGGTTTGCTTACGCCGTTCAGCCCAAATCAATTCACTAACCGGTATTTGCTTAACTAAAATGGATGTTTTAGATGGCATTGAAACCCTGCGCATTGCGATAGGTTATGACCATAATGGTGTTGACGTTGATACTCCACCGATTGGTGCCGATGCATATGAGGAATGCAAGCCTAAATATATTGAAATGCCAGGTTGGACTGAAAGCACCGTCGGTACAAAAACATTTGATGCATTGCCGGATAACGCAAAAGCATACATTAAGAAAATAGAAGAAGTGATTGGTGTGCCGATTGATATTATCTCAACCGGCCCTGATCGCGATGAAACCATTGTGCTTCGTGATCCGTATAAAATTTAATGATATGGTCGAAGTTAGTAAAAAAAGCCTGCTAATCACAGGCTTTTTTTGTATAGGGTAACGGGTTGCTTTGTATGAAAATAACAGTAAGTGAATTAATTGTAAAATATATCGAGCGTCTCGGAATTGAAACGATTTTTGGCATGCCGGGTGCCCATATATTACCCGTCTACGATAGCTTGTATGACTCAAAAGTTAAAAGTGTACTGGCGAAGCACGAACAAGGTGCTGCTTTTATGGCCGGTGGTTGTGCTCGTGCATCGGGTAAAATATCTGCCTGCATTACAACCGCTGGGCCTGGTGCGACTAATTTAGTTACTGGCATTGCCAATGCCTATGCCGACAAGTTGCCAGTGCTGGTTATTACCGGTGAAACATCAACCCATATTTTTGGAAAAGGTGGTCTTCAGGAAAGTTCGGGCGAAGGCGGGGCGATTGATCAATACGCTTTATTTAAAGGGATTACCCGTTATAACAAAGTGATTGAAAGAACCGATTACCTGGTTAATGTATTAAATCAGGCATCGAGGATATTGCTTTCATCCAGTTCCGGTCCGGTGTTACTAAGCTTTCCTTATAATATACAAAAAGAACTCGTTGATGAGGCAATACTTGAACAACTAAAAACCCGCAAACATTATTATTCTAAAATTGCACATACACAATCTGCTGCTGCAATGGTTGAATTGATAAAAGAAGCCAATAAGCCGGTTATTATTGCCGGTTACGGTTGTATTTGTGCCGATGCTGAAGAACAGGTTACCGAGTTAAGCCGTATACTTAATATACCGGTAACAACCAGCCTGAAAGGCAAAGGTGTTATCAATGAAGATTCTGCATTATCGTTAGGTAGTTTAGGGGTTACCTCATACACCAATGCCTATGATTATATTAAAGACAATGCAGATTTGCTTATTTTCCTTGGTGCAAGTTTTAATGAAAGAACCAGCTATCTCTGGGATGAAAAATTACTACAAAATAAAAAAATTATTCAGATAGACAATAATGAAGAACAACTTGAAAAAGTGTTCACTGCGGATATCGCCATAAAAGGGGATATTAAAGAAGTGCTCACCAATGTTTTATCCGATCTGGAAAAGCAAAATATTCAAGCTAAAGAACAGGCTCCTTATACCAAATTTTCCAGACAAAAAGATAACAATGCTGCGAATAATAATTTTTCAGTCTTTAAAGAAAAATTTCCGCTGGTTGAAGCATTTTTTGTTGAATTAGAAAAAGGCTTTGAACAGGGCATTATGGTGTTTGATGATAATGTAATTTTTGCTCAGAACTTTTTTAATGTCTCCAATGGCAATCGCTATTATTCTAACTCCGGTATATCCTCGTTAGGCCATGCTATTCCTGCTGCTATTGGTGCACGTTTTTCTGTCAATAAACCGTCATTTGCTATTTTAGGTGATGGTGGTTTTCAGATGTGCTGCATGGAAATTATGACAGCGGTTAATTATGATATTCCATTAAATGTGATTATGTTTAATAATTCGACAATGGGGTTAATAAGAAAAAATCAGTTCCAGCAATACAATAAACGCTTTATTAACTGTGATTTTATTAATCCGGACTATGCCTATCTTGCCAAGTCTTTTGGTATTCAGTATAAAAAAATAGTATCAACGAATGATCTTAATGGCCTGTTCTCTGATCTGGATCTTGTTAATGGTATTAATTTAGTTGAAATTATGATCGATAAAGATACTTTCCCGACTTATTCCTCAAAACGATAATACTTGCTTTTTATGCTGCAAAGAGATTTCCATAAAGAACTTGAGATTATAGAACAACTCATTTCAACTAATGGAGTAAAATCTGAAGATCTCGAACGGTATACGAAGTTATCTCAGGAAATGGAAAACTTTATTGCAGCTCAGGGGCAGGATGACCGTTATCATATTAAGCTGATTATTCCAGTTGCAGATCGCCCTCAACATTTAGAAAACTGTCTGCAAAGCATTTTTAATTTATGTGAATCTTTTTGTTATGGTGGTAAGGCAGAATATTTCAATAAGGTTTCTGTTCTTGTTGCAGAAGACAGTAGCCAGATATTCAGCCGGGATAAACATAAAGAACTAGCAGAATCATTTACCCTGCGTGGCTTACACACGCTTTATTTCGGCCTGAACGAACAAAAAGAAATCATGGCCGGTCTGGGTTCTGCGGCCAGAAAGTTACTTGATGGTGTCGTGGGAGATAATGATTCAGATGATTTTAGCCATAAAGGCGCATCCATTACACGCAATATAACCTACCTTAAATTAAATCAACTTAAAGACGAGTTTGATAATATCATCTTTTATTTCATAGACAGCGATCAGCAATTTAAAGTGAATCCGGTTCTGGATGATGGAAATATTATTTTTTATTCGCTTAATTATTTTCATCATCTGAACAGGATTTTCACAGATAATGATATTGAAGTATTAACTGGGAAAGTAGTCGGCGATCCCCCTGTTTCTCCTTCAGTCATGGCCGGTAATTTTATGGATGATGTCTGTTCATTTTTGCTAGCAATCTCTGCATGCGATCTGGACGGCGCTTGTTGTTTTCATGGTAACCGGAAACACGACAATGAAAACGATGCGGCATATCATGATATGGCGGATTTATTTGGCTTTAAAATAAAAACGGACACATTTAACTATTGCTGTGAATTAGATCTGCCACATACTAATAACGACTGTTTAGAGCAGTTCGCCAGTCAACTTAACTGTTTTTTTGATGGCGTACATTTAACACGTAAAAATTATTATCAGCATGAAAATATATCACAGAGTGTGCTCGCCGCACGTACCGTCTATACTGGGAATTATGCATTCTCGAAAAACGCTTTAAAATATTTTATTCCCTTTGCCAATTTAAAGCTTCGCATGGCCGGACCTACAATGGGGCGTTTAATTAAAGATAAATTGGCTAGCCGGTTTGTATCTGCAAATTTACCTATGCTTCATGAACGAACGGTTAAAAACAGTGGTAAGTCTGAATTTCGATCAGGCATTCAGCATGTTGAAGAGAGCGTTAGTCTGCAAGGTGAATTTGTACGTCAGTATTTTGGTGATGTTATGTTGTTCTCGATTGAAGAATTAATCAATTTGGGTTATCCAGAAAAAGATCTGAACAGGAGTGAAATTAAAATCATGGTTGTGGATAAAGCGACCTTTTTACGTAAAAGTTATACAAAAAAACTTCAGCAGGTACAGAATAATATAAAGCGGTTAAAATTAATTTGTAGTAATGAAATCCAAAATAATCCTTCCCAAAATAATCCTTCAAGTACAAGGAATATTATGCGTTTTATTGATAATATGGAGCTCAATTTTTCGAAACACTCCTTAGCGTACCAATTAGTTACTAACGACAATGCTAACAGCCATCAAATAAAAAATATAATTGACGCAATTCTGAACTATAAAAATGAACTGACAGTATGGAGTAAGTTACTCGGACAATGAATATTTTTATTTTAAATACCGGGCGGTGCGGTTCAACGACTTTTATCAAAGCCTGTCAGCACATTTCAAATTACTCGGCAGGGCACGAAAGCCGGGGGACTGAAATTGGTACGAGCCGTTTAGTTTACCCCGATAATCATATTGAAGCGGATAACCGCTTGTCCTGGTTTTTAGGTCGAGTCGATAAACAGTATTCAGATAATGCTTTTTATGTTCATTTAACACGAGATAAAAATAAAACAGCAGCTAGCTTTATAAAACGTGCTGACTACGGGATTATACAGGCTTATCAGCAGGGTATTTTGCAAGATTCGGGCAGGCTATTAAATATTAATGATGTTGCACTGGATTACATTGATACTGTTACTGAAAATATTAAACACTTTCTTCAAAATAAAACACATAAAATGAATTTCAGGTTAGAAAATTCAAGTGAAGACTTTAAAAGGTTCTGGGTAGCCATTAATGCCGAAGGTGATCTAAGTAAAGCACAGCAGGAATGGAAGATTGCTTATAATGCATCGTAGGTGATAATGCCTGGTTGCAAAACTTAAAACCTTAAAATTGTGCAACCCCGTTCCGTTTCTACATATTCAAAACTTACAGGCTGATAGAGTTGCCGCCATTGAGTAACAATTTCCTGTTCATCCGCCCTGGCTGCATCATCAAGAAAAACCGTGCAGTGTTCAGCAAACAAGGGATGCAGCACAGGCAGTGCCGGGTAGCGTGAATTTTTCTGAATGTAGCCGTTGGGGCCATCGATCACTAATAAATTAATTTCAGGTATCGTGTGGTTGTCAATTTTATACCATTGATAATCAGTGCCGTTTGCTTGCACATTGTGAAGTGGTGAATCTATAACGGTGGCATAGTCACTTAGTCCGTATTGGTTTAGGTTTGCCCTCGTACTGGCGGCATAGTCGGCTCCATTTTCCAGGCTAATCACTTTTCCACACTGATTTATTTCGCAACAGCGCGCCAGAATTAAGGTACTGAGACCGCTGCTGCATTCCATAATTATATTGGGTTTAGCGGCAAGACAATAGTCCGCGATAAGCTCTAAAAAATCAGCCGCGGCTGACCAGTTTTTGGTCTGGGGTAACTCGCCTGTAAACCTGAGTTTTTGACGTAAAGCATGGTACGTGTGCACGGAAATACTCTCTTCTAAGTCATATAAAGGCTAAGTTTATAATAATAGGCCTATTTTAGTTGAACTGTACTAATAAGTAACGTAGCTTTCCCCCTTTATTCTGCATAACGAATAATACTATGGTCATATTTTAGCGGATTTAATAAAAGGAAAAGGAACAACGATTCAGTTATTATTAGCAGTTCCTGAATTGATAACTACCTATGGAGAGTGTAGAAAAAGTTATCTAAAGTAGCCTGGATGCAGCGAAGCGAAATCCGGGAAGGTTGAGGGCTGCTTCCCGGATTGCATTTTATTCCATCCGGGCTACTTGCTGAAAAATATTTTCATTGTTTTGCGCTTTTGGCTGGGTATTGATTTTTTTCGTGCGTGCAGGTGGCTGGTATTTCTGCTGGCAATATAAGCATAAAGTTACTCACATATTTTTAATAAAATATTTTTTAACGCAATAACACGCACCGGTATAGGCATGGCAATAAGATTTTTTCCACTTTGCGTGGAAGATGAAAATACAATTTTAACCTGGTTCTTATTGTGAAAGGATATGAATTTATTTTGTAAGTAGTTTGCAAAATAAATCTGTAGTATTTCACTGAGTTATAATTAGTCTTAAATGCACCAAAGAAGGGCGAGGCTTTCAGTCTAAAACTTACAGGAGCCTGTAGTGTCAGGTGGATACAAGTAATACTGACATGGCCAATTTTTTGTGTTATCTAAGTAAGACATGTTCAAACGCGCGAAATACCATTTACCCAAGTTCGAGCCGCCACAGGTTGCGGGTTTGTGTTTGCGTGAGCGTCTGTTTACACAGCTTGATGGGCTGGCCGACAAGCGCGCACTCTGGATATCTTCCCCGGCAGGGTCAGGCAAGACCAGCCTGGTTGCCAGTTACCTTGCCGAGCGCAACAAAAATATCATCTGGTATCAGGTGGATGCCGGTGATGGTGATATTGCCTCGTTCTTTCACCACATGGCCTTGTGCATTAAAAATGCCTATCCAAAAAAACGTGGAATGTTACCTGATTTTACCAGTGAATATTTAGCCGGCCTGCCTGCTTTTAGTCTGAATTACTTCCGTGAATTATTTAAAAAAATGGAACCCGGCAGCGTATTGGTGCTGGATAACTTTCAGGACGCTGGCGAACAGGTTAGTTTGCATGAAGTCATGCAATACCTGCTAAAAGAAATCCCCGAAGGGGTACAGCTGGTCATACTCAGTCGAGTCGATCCGCCTGCTGTGCTGGCGTCATCTCAAACCTCCCAGCAGTTTGCCTTACTGTCAATGCAGGACATACACTTTGACCGTGAAGAAAGCGATAAGGTGGCGGATTTACGCAGTGAAGTTACCTTGAGTAAAACGCAATACGCTCAATTGCATGAGCTTACCCAGGGTTGGGCGGCGGGTTTAATATTAACACTACGGCATTTAAAAGTTGATCCGGATTTTTTAAGCCATCGAAAATTTGATGATCGCAATGCCTTGTTTAACTACGTGGTACAGGAAATTGTGACAGAGCTTGATGAGCCTACCCGGCTGGTTCTATTTAAAACATCTTTTTTAAAACGTATTTCCCTTTCGGTTGCAATAAAACTCACGGAAGAGCCCCGGACAAAAAAGATTTTACAGCACTTATCATCACACCAGCTATTAACGATTCAACACAATCACATCGATGGTAGTTTTGAATATCACCCTCTATTCCGTGCATTTCTGATTCAACAGGCAAAACAGACATTTGATTCACATGAATTTATGTCATTGCAAAACAAAGCGGGTGAGTTGTTATTAAATCAGGGAGACTTTCAGGCGGCGGCGCAACTGTTTATCAGTATTAAAAACTGGGACAGTCTGGCGGTGCTTATAAAAAAACATGCGGATCAATTAATTCAAAAAGGTCTGTTTTTAACCGTCGAAAAGTGGCTGGAATCCTGCCCGGAGGAAATACTTCTGGCTGATGCCTGGTTGTATTATTGGCAGGCCTGTTGTTTTTTACAATATAAACCTATTATAGCGCGTCCTTTTTTAGAAAAAGCCCACTCGTTATTCAAAAAAGACGGAGACGCAAAAGGGTTGTATCTATCCTGGTGCAATATAATTGAGAGTTACATTCAAACCTGGGATACATTTATGCCCATAAAATCATGGGTTACACATTTTTACAGAATTAACAGTGAAACAGGCATTCCTGGGCTGGAGTTAAAAGCGCGCGTTGCAGTGAATATGACAGCAGCAATGACATATACCTGGATGGAACACGAAGATTATTCAAAGTGGTTGAAAAAGGCAGAATATTATTATCGTATTATCCCTGTTAAGCAGATCTCCGGTTTGATTGGTGCCGTTCTTGGCTTTGTCTATTATATGAAAGGTGATATAAAGAAGTTAAAAAAGATAAATGCATCAATGCTCTCTATCCTTGATTCGGACACTGTGACACCCATCGTCAAGCTCGGCATATATTACAACATGGTTCTTCAGTCTGTTCTTCTGGCTGATGTTGAAATTTTGCAACAAACAATACGTAGCGCACTTTCCCTGTCTGATTCAACAGGAGTAAGAACCTTTGATCGCATGTTTGAGTTGCATAATGTTAATGCCTGTTTGATGGTTAACGATCATGATTCCACCATGACAGAATTGGCCAGAATCCGCCACATGGGGATATCACCGGAAGACGGATTTTACGGTTTCTTTGTTTATGCTGAAGGCCGAGCTGAACTGGAACGGGGAAACTATATAGAGGCATTGGCCTATTTTACTGAGGCGGAACAATTTAGCCAAGACTGTGGTTTTCCCTATTCAGGCATTGAATATATGCTGGGTATCACGCAGATTCTTATGGGCCACAGAGATGATGGGGTTCGTATCATCAACGACATTAATCACCGGCTGGGTGAGGTGAAGTTGGGACTTTTTGAGTTTTCGGGGTATTCTTTCCTGGCTTATGCCTGCCTCTTAAGCGGCGACAGCAATGCAATGAAAGCGCACCTTGAGGCTGCGTTTAAAACCATGCAATCCATTAACGGCTATAGCTCGTTGATCTGGAGCCATCACGTATTCAATACGCTCGCCGTAAAGGCTTTGGAACTTGATATTGACACTGTTCATTTGCATGAATTCATCAGACGTAATTGCCTGACTCCGCCTGAAGGCAATCATTATCTTGATAACTGGCCCTGGCCGTTAAAAATTTATACATTGGGTCGTTTTAGCGTTTTGCTAAATGATCGGCCACTTGATACTGACAGTCGTCCCTTTGATCTTTTGAAAGTCCTGCTTGCTTTCGGTGGCCGCGATGTGCATGAAGAAAAGATCATGGATGCCCTGTGGCCCGATGCCGAGGGCGATCAATCTCAGGCCAGTTTTAAAACCACCTTGCACCGTTTGCGCAAAGTATGGGGCGATCTGGATATATTGGTCTTAAAAAACCATCAACTGAGTTTGAACCAGCAATTTGTCTGGGTTGACACCTGGGCCATGAGTCGATTGTATGAACCGGCACAACAAAGCATTAAAACAAAAAACACCGCGCAAAGCGCCGAGCTGGTAAGCAAACTTATGCAGCTCTATCGTGGCCACTTTCTTGCCAATGAGCCTGCTGGTTGGGTAATACATCAACGTGAAGGCCTGCGCCTGCGCTTTATTCGCCATTGCGCCGCTCTGGCGCAGGCCATTGAAAGCGAGGACAGCCAAACCGCTATCCAGAGCTATCAACGCTTACTGGAAATCGACCCGCTGATAGAAGAAGCCTATCAGGGATTAATTCGCTGCTATCAGAGGCAAGGCCAACAGGCCGAGGCTCAGGCAAGTTATAAAAAATGCGTCACCATCTTCGCGTCCACCAGTGGCTGTTCACCGTCCACGGCGACAACAGATTTAATAAAATCCTGAAAGTGAATTTGTTTGTAAGTACACCTTTAATTTATACATAAACACCCCTCTAAGAGTATTGCGGCTCTAATTCACCCATACCACCCCCCGCACAGACATGCCGATAAACAAGCAAGTCTATGTTTTTACTGGCTTTAATAAAAAACATCTAATTTTATAACTTTCTGTTACCTGGCTGTAACCCTGTTTTTTATAAGGTAAATGCCACGCTAGCCGGTCTGGGTAAAGGCAGCGTGTTTCTTAGCTAAATACAGATGTAATTTTTTTTAGTCTTTTTGCACCAGGCCCGTGTCTTTAATTATTAATTACTAGAAATAGGGAGAAACAAAATGTTTAAGCGAACACCGTATTTAATTTTTATCACCTTCCTTTCCACCCTGCTCTTTGCCTGTGGCGGTGGGGGAGGTGGTGGTACACCAGCAGATGGCGGTGATGCATCCTCTGATATCACTGCGCCCACGGTCAGCAACACTACACCAGCCGCTGATACGGTGGGTGTTGCAACCAATGCCACTGTGAGTGCTACTTTTAGTGAAGATATGTTTGCGCCTACGATTACAGGTGTGGGTAGTTTTGTGTTGGTGGATCCTTTGAGCCGTGATGGTGTTGTTTCCTTTGATGCGCAGAATAATGTCGTAACATTTACCCCGGCACAAAACATGGCACCGTTGACCCGGCATACGGCAACCTTAACCACAGGGGTAACTGATTTAGCAGGTAATGCTCTTGCGAGCGACTATACCTGGTCGTTTACTACGGCAGACGGGGTTTGGGGTACGGATGAATCTGTTAGAACCGGCAATATCGGTTTTATTAATCCACGCCCACAAATTGCTTTTGATCGCGAGGGCAATGCTATCGCGGTGTGGAGTCATTACAGTGGCTCCCGCAGTGATATCTGGTCTAACCGTTATACTGTGGGCAACGGTTGGGGTACGCCCGAGCTGATTGAAATGGATGATACTGGAGGGGCGTTTAACCCACAAATTTCAGTTAATTCTTCCGGTGATGCTGTTGCGGTGTGGCAACAATCGAATGGTTCTCGCGAGAGTATCTGGTCAAACCGCTATGTGGTCGGCACAGGCTGGGGTACGGCCGAGCTGATTGAAACTGACGATACCGGCAATGCATCTAATTCACAAGTTATCATTGATGCCACTGGCAATGCCCAGGCCGTATGGCAGCAACACGATGGCACCCGCTTTAATATCTGGTCAAATCGTTATTCGGCGTCATCGAGCTGGGGAACGCCTGTGCTGATTGAAACAAATAATTTCCATGCAGTGAATCCACAGATTGCGGGTGATTCGCGTGGTAGGGCTATTGTGGTGTGGCAGCAAAACAGTAGCAACGCTATTTTTACCAATTCAAGTATCTGGTCAAATCGTTTGGTGCTGGATCGTCGAGATCCGTCACGTAGGTTATGGAGCACGGCCCAGATGATTGAAACGGATGACACCGGAATGGCGGGTAGTCCACAGGTTGCTATTGATCGGAGAGGTAATGCTGTTGTGGTGTGGAGTGAACTCGATGGTACTTTTACTCGCAGGAATATTTGGTCAAATCGTTATGTGCTGATTCCAAGCGGGTCACGTGGGCGCTGGGGCACGGCCGAGCTGATTGAAACAAGTAATTTCTCAGCGTTTAATCCGCAGATTGCTATTGATGTGACAGGTGATGCTGTTGTGGTGTGGAGTGAAGACGATGGTACTCGCAATAATATCTGGTCAAACCGCTATATGTCGAATACGGCCTGGGGTACGGCCGAGCTGATTGAAACTGACGACATCGGTAATGCAACTAATCCACAAGTTGCCATTGATGCCCTTGGCAATGCCCTGGCAG
>QIKU01000262.1 GCA_003232015.1 Gammaproteobacteria bacterium | reverse complement strand
CATACTATTTCTTTAGACTGTGATGTGATCCAGGCCGATGGCGGAACACGCACGGCATCTATTACTGGTGCGTTTGTTGCCCTCACTGATGCTATCAACCATATGTTAGAGCAGAAAATGATTAAGACCAGCCCGATTGTGAATCAAATCGCCGCAATATCTGTCGGCGTTTACAAAGGCACGCCGGTAATGGATTTAGATTATATTGAAGATTCTGACTGTGATACCGATATGAATATTATTATGAACGATAAAGGTGGCTTTATTGAAGTGCAGGGTACCGCCGAAGGAGATGCTTTTAGTCATGATGATTTGATTGCCATGTCAGCGCTTGCAAAACAGGCTATCGAACAGTTACTTGAACATCAGAATAAAGCATTAAAAGCTTAGCGGGAACTTTTTAGATATGGAAAAAATTGTATTGGCCAGCAACAATGCTGGCAAGGCACGCGAGATAACAGAAATTCTGGCAAGCTACCATATTTCAGTTGTGCCACAATCTGAATTTGGTGTGCCAGAAATTCCGGAAACTGGTCTCACCTTTGTTGAAAATGCATTACTCAAGGCTCGTAATGCCTGTCACCATACAGGCTTGCCCGCATTAGCGGATGACTCAGGTATAGAAATAGATGCATTAAAAGGCGCCCCCGGTATTTACTCTGCCCGCTTTGCCGGAGAAAATGCCAGTGACGAAGAAAATTTACAAAAAGTGCTAACGGAATTAAAAGATATTCCAGAAGCACAGCGTAATGCCCGTTTCCAATGCCTGATGGTATTGTTACAACATGAAAACGATCCCACCCCACTGATTTTTCAGGGAACATGGGAAGGCCAAATATTAAACAAGCCACAGGGCGAAAATGGTTTTGGTTATGACCCTGTTTTTTATGTGCCGGAACACCAATGCTCTTCTGCACAATTAACCGCCGAGCAGAAAAATGCACTCAGTCACCGAGGTCAGGCTTTAAAAGCACTGGCCGAAAAAATGAAATCGTTCACCAGTAAATGATAATATCTAAAAATATAAAATTGAAAGCTTGCTTCTTCTTTTTAGCCGATAAATACAAAATTTATCTACTCCTTGTTTTACTGCTTCCCTTTGCTAATACAGCATCAGCAAATACTAAAGATGTTTTCAGCCAATACAAAAATAGTCTGCTGCAAATACGCATCGTCGATGTAGCAACCGACTCTAAAACTACCATCGGCAGTGGTTTTTTTGTTAATAGCACCGGGCTTATTGCAACAAACTACCACGTTATATCCAAACACGTTTTTGAACCTGAACAATATCGAATTGAATATGTTTTACATGACAACAAAAAAACAAAGAACGTCTACCAAGCCAGGCTGGTTAACTTTGACGTAATCCATGATCTGGCTTTATTGCAACCCGTAAAAAAAGTGATTAAAACGCCTTATTTAAGGCTACAAAACGCCCGCCTGATAAAAGGTGAAAAAATATTCTCAATCGGCAACCCACATGATTTAGGAATGGCCATTATAACTGGCACTTACAATGGGTTTACCGATGACAGTATGAATAAACGAATTCACTTATCCAGCGCCATTAATCCTGGTATGAGTGGCGGCCCATCTATTACCGGAAAAGGCAAGGTCATCGGCGTTAATGTTGCTACTGCAGGCAACCAAATTGGCTTTCTGGTTCCGGTTAAATATTTAAGAGCATTAATAAAAAACAAAGAAAAACCAAAAGATTTTATCAAACACATTGGCAAGCAAATACTTGAGAATCAGGATATTTATATTTCTCATATTTTAAAAAACCCCTTTAAAACAAAAAAACTGGGGCAATATCAAGTGCCCGACAAACTTGCCAGTTACTTAACTTGCTGGGGCGACTCAGAATCGAAAGATTTACCCTATAAAATCAGTGAAAATAGCTGCGCAACTAAAAATGATATTTATCTGGCTAGCAACTTCACCACTGGTGACATCCACTATTCACGCTACCTCATTAGTGCAAAGGTTATGAATCGCTATCGGTTTGCTTATGTTATGGAACACCTTTACAAAGATCCAGGCGTATTTTTAAGTGGTAGTAAAAAATATTTTACAAATTATGAATGTAAAACCGAATTTGTAAAAAACAACAAGATAACATTTAAAGTTTCTTTCTGCCTTCGAGGTTACAAACACCTTGCTGGTGTGTATGACATGATGTTGTCTGCAGCCAGCTTAAGCAAAGAAACAACCGCCATTCAAACTAATTTAATTCTTGCCGGTGTCAGCTATGAAAATGCTATTTCATTTAGCAAAAAATACTTAGAGGCATTTTCATGGGCTCCCTGATTATTGAAATACTCGATCGATTTGGCAAAGTTAAAGAGCGCCACCACACCAGCAAATTCCCCTGTAAAATAGGCCGTGGCTACGATAATGATATTATTATTGACGACCCCTATATTTCGCCCACACATATTACCATTAACACACTCGATGACACTTTCACGGTTAATGACAACAATAGTAAAAATGGTTTATTCAGCCTGCACCCATTTAAGCAGCAGCAAGCGTTAAATATTGAAGACGATAGCCGTATCCGCATCGGCCATACGGATATTCGTTTTCGTTTCACTAGCCACCCTGTAAAAGAAGCCATTCAGGAACGCAACAAGCCAAGCAAAATAAGCATGCTGTTAACCAGTGGTTTTATTTTGCCCATTGTCTGGATTGTTTTTGGGTTATTGTTCATGCTCAATAACTATATCGAAAACACTGATCTGGTGACCATTCAAGGTTTATTAAGTGATGTGTTCCCTATATTAATAGTTTTAGCTTTATGGGCAGCGGGTTGGTCGATAGTCAGTAAAATTGTGACGCATCGATTTTATTTTTCATTTCATGCTATATGGGCATCCGTACTGACTATACTCAGCACACTGGTTGACAACCTGGCTAACTATTTTGAGTTTAGTTTTTCATTACCAGGATCTGCTGGTGTTATTGTTTTTATTATGGGCATTATCATCACCAGTATTTTATTTTATGGTCACTTACGCTATAGCACCACATTCTCTGACCACAAATCCAGAGTTTCGGCTATTACCGCTTCCATTATTTTACTGGGCTTAGTTGAAGTGCTCAGTTTTCTGAACACACCTGAATTTACAAACAAGCCCCATTATTCTGGCATCATTAAACCATCCAGCTATATTTTTGCACAACAAGAAACACTGGATGTATTTTTTAAAGATACCCAGCAACTAAAGTCAGACATTGACGACAAACTAGCTTTTGAAAGAGAATAGTCTTTACAACTTACTCTTTATGCCTTCATTTACTACATTACCACCGTTAAGCTTATACATTCATTTCCCCTGGTGTGTTGAAAAATGTCCGTATTGTGACTTTAACTCGCACACAATAAAAAACCGTACACCTTACGATGAGTACATTGATTGCTTGTTGCTGGATTTAGATTATGAGCTGCCTAACATATGGGGTCGCTCTATTGAGTCTATATTTATGGGTGGAGGCACACCCAGCATATTCCCGCCAGAGGCCATTGAAAAACTCATTCAAGCCTTACGTGCACGCTTAAATTTTAAACCTGATATTGAAATAACACTAGAAGCTAACCCCGGGACGGTCGAACAATCCCATTTTACTGGCTTTCGTCAGGCAGGAATTAATCGCTTATCGATGGGGATACAAAGTTTTAACGATACCATGCTAAAAAAATTAGGCCGCATCCATAACAGTTCTCAGGCTATCAGGGCAGTCGAAGCCGCACAGGCGGCAAACTTTAACAGTTTTAATATTGACTTAATGTTTGGCTTGCCGCAACAAACAACCGAGCAAATGCTTATCGACTTACAAACAGCCATTGACTTTCAGCCACCGCATTTATCACACTACCAGTTAACCATTGAACCGAATACCTTGTTTGCCGCGCAACCCCCTACGCTCCCGGATGATGATGCACTGTGGCACATGACGCAGCAGGCTCATGCGCAGCTAGCCGAATATAACTATCAACAATATGAGGTATCGGCCTTCTCTAAAACAGGCGAGAAAAACCAGTGTAAACACAACCTCAACTACTGGCAATTTGGCGACTATCTGGGGATTGGTGCCGGTGCCCACCAGAAAATAACTGCGGCCAATACACAAAGCATTACCCGAACCGCCAAACAAAAGCAGCCGCAACATTATATGCAGCAAGTCAAAACAAACTGCCATATTATCAAGCAGCATAGCTTAACCAACCAGGATATTTCTTTTGAGTTTATGCTTAATGCGCTCAGGTTAAGCAATGGTTTTGACATTCAAACATTTAATGATAATACTGGCATGGATATTTCATCCATACAGGCCATACTCAATAAGGCACAGCAAAATAACTGGTTACAGCAGGATAATGCACAGATAAAACCTACACCTTTAGGACAACAATATTTAAATGATGTCGTTACACTCTTTTTACCCGACTAAACTTAAATACACATATTATGCTAATAGATTTTGATATAAGCTGCCCTTACTGTGGCGAGGTTTTCAATACACTCATTGACATGAGCACACTTGTAGACGCAAGCACAAGTGAGGATTATACTTATATCGAAGATTGTCAGGTGTGTTGCCAGCCAATTTTATTTACACCGGTCATTAATTCCGATGGCACATTACAAAACATAATTACAAGACAAGAAAATGAATAAATTATACAACCTCAACCCGCTGCTTTATTTCTTATTTTTCATATTAACTTCCTGCTCTACTACGAGCACAAACCCAGACAATGACGATGCTCTTTATACAATTAATGCCAATTTCAAAATTATCGCCAATGGTCAATACAGCAATATATCACTCACACGCGAGCTTGTTATAAAAAATAAAAAAGACTGGCAACGCCTGTGGGAAATACACAGTGGCAATCAAAAAAAGAAACGACCACGTATTAACTTTGATGACAATATGGTCATTGCCATTTTTGCCGGCCAACAGCCCAGCGGTGGTTATGCACTAGGAGTGAGCAGTTTAAAAAGTCTGGATGAGAATTTAACCGTATCGGTAACATTCACAGAACCTCCGCAAAACGAACAGGTAAGTCTGGCTCTCACACAACCTTATATTTTTATTTCCACCGCAAAGGTAGATGGCAAGGTAACTTTTGTAGCCGACCCATCGTCTACCCCAATTCGACAATAATGCCTGCCATCACTAAACTAAAAGAGCTGCAACCTTATATAACAAAGGATAATTCCAGTATTTTCGAGCTGATGCATCCCGAGCAACATAGCAACAGCAAACAAAGTCTGGCGCAAGCCATTGTAAGTCCCGGTCTGGAAACACAATTACATTATCATGCAGCAACCGAAGAGCTTTACCACATATTGCAAGGCAACGGCCTAATGACAATAGACGAGGAAACTTTTACAGTCGAAAGTGGGGACACACTTTGCATACCACCAAACAGCCCGCACAAAATAAAAAATACAGGCGACATAGATCTTGTTTTTTTATGTTGCTGTAGCCCGGCCTATTCACATACAGACACTTTTATCGTGTCTGACTCAAAATAAAAAAACACCATGCGCATTGGCATTGACTTAGGCGGCACTAAAATTGAAGTGATAGCCTTAGACGATAACGGTGCAGAACTTTACCGGCAGCGCCTTGCAACACCGCAACATGACTATGCCGCAACCATCAACACTATCTGTAAACTTATCAACAACGCACAAATGCATACCAAACAACAGAGGAGTATTGGTATCGGTATCCCCGGTGCGATTTCACCGGCAACCTCACTGGTTAAAAATGCAAATTCAACCTGGTTAATCGGCCAGCCTTTAAAAGCAGATCTTGAGAACAAACTCAACTGCACAGTAAAAATTGAGAATGACGCCAATTGTTTTGTTGTATCAGAAGCAACCGATGGGGCAGCCAAAAATGCCAACATTGTTTTTGGTGTAATCATTGGCACCGGAACCGGTGGTGGTATTTGTATTAACAAACAGGTATTAACCGGTTGCAATGCCATTGCTGGCGAATGGGGACACAACCCATTACCCTGGCAAGACGCGCTCGACGCAGAACAAATACAGAAACAGCAAAAATGCTATTGTGGCAAAGTCGATTGCATTGAAACATTTTTATCTGGCCCGGGGTTTGAAAAGCACTATCAACAACTGACAAATTCAAAACAACAACTTGCGGCAAAAGAAATTATAAAAAAATCCGAACAGGCAGAGCAACATGCCGTCACTTGCATTGAACTGTATGAAAAACGCCTGGCCAGAGCACTCGCCCATGTGATTAATATTATCGACCCTGACATTATTGTGCTCGGTGGTGGAATGTCGAACATACAACGCTTATATCAAAACGTACCGCGTTATTGGGGGGAGTATGTTTTTTCTGATACAGTCACAACCCAACTTTTGCCCCCGATGCATGGCGATTCAAGTGGAGTTAGAGGCGCCGCCTGGTTGTGGCCGCCAAATTAGGCTCAGAAAACAACGGGCACTGATAAATATCATAAGTGCCTGTAAAGAGAGAAAACTGGCACCACTAAAAAAATCATAAGTGCCAGTAAAGAGAGAAAACTGGCACTAAAAAAAAAGCGTCTCGGGGAACCCGGACGCTAGTTGAGCACTAATACTACTTTTAACTATTTTTCTTATATTTGCTTAACAGCGCACCATTACCCCAAGTCCTACAATCCAGATACACATGAAACTGGATAAACCCAATGGTACCGTTTCGCATAGGCCATACCCCATTTAAAACTGCTTTCTATTCCTCTTTTTAAGCTTTCAAGAATAGAAATAAATACATTTACTAGCTGTAACTTTACCATAAAACTCACCTATCAACATAAAATACTTAACAAAAACATATACTTATAATTATTAATGGGTTAACCCATTACCCTGTTTAAAAATTAATCAGAATCAACATGTTAGCGCAGCAGGTGGCAGCTTTAAGTCGCTCACCGCATTTTGGGTTAACCCATAAATGGGTGAGGTAGTGACTTAATTCTAATCAGAAAGGCTACTTTTTGTTACTACCGGTGGGAAAGTCGTCAGAACTGCTTTCTTGTTGAACAGACTCTTTTTTACTCATTTCTTTCATGCTCTGAAATAAAATATCGGCAGACTTATCGGCCATGTCTGGTTTATTTCGCATAGTGTAGAGCATGTTAACGGTAACGATAACACCGTATATAAAACTGAGCGTCGCGATAAACGGTAGCAAAGTATTTGTAAAACCACTGCTACTATTCACATCACTAAAATAGTAAGCAAGCACGCCAATAATAATGGCAAGTGAATGCATTATGTTTATCATCACTATTGTCCCGTTAACTTGTATACCCGCTAAACTATATTTTAGTAAACATTAAATCCCAAACATCATGCCCCAACCGATGACCGCGCTGCTCAAATTTAGTCAGGGTTCGCCATTCAGGGCGTGGCGAATAGGCACCCTCTCCGGCTGTATTTTCAAATTGCGACAGATCCTCCATTACCTTCATCATATGCTGCGCATAATCTTTCCAGTCGGTTGCCATATGCAATAGCCCACCCACCTCCATTTTAGTCGCCAACATGGTGACAAACAACGGATTAATAATACGGCGTTTAACATGGCAGCGCTTATGCCATGGATCGGGGAAATAAATATACACCGCAGCAAGGCTGCTGTCGGCAATGTTGTTTTGTAAAACATCAAAAACATCATCGGTCATCACCCGCACATTGGTTAATTCCTGCTTATGAATCAACTGCAGTAAGTTGCCGACACCGGGGCGATGCACTTCCACACCAAGGTAATTATTTTCTGGATGTGCAACGGCCATATTCGCAACCGATTGACCATTACCAAAGCCAATTTCTAAATGGGTGGGGGCATCACGCTTAAATTCGTTGGTAAAATCAAAAACACCCTTTGATGCCTGTAAGCCAAACTTTGGCAGGTATTTTTCTAAAGCCGAGCTTTGCGCCGTTGTTAAACGGCCCTGACGGCGCACAAAGCTACGAATGCGGTGATCTTTAAGCGGGGGGGATTTTTGTTGCATATTGCTAATACCAGAGAATTTTTTTAAATAAACTACCCCCGCAGCAAGCTGACGGGGTATTAACGCCTTAAATATTGTAGCCCGGATGTAATGCAATGGAATCCGGGAAATGTGTGGCACTAGTCTCCCCGGATTCCATTGCATTACATCCAGGCTACACATTTCGCTTTTTATATCTGCGCAGCAAGCTGCAGGGAATTAAACTCAAAACGATTAAATAATCAACCCATCAATCGGCGACGAAGCACTGGCGTAACGTTTACGCGGCATCCGCCCAGCTAAAAATGCTTCACGGCCAGCATCAATGGCTTTGTTCATCGCTGATGCCATTAGTACCGGCTTTTTTGCAGCGGCAATCGCTGTGTTCATCAATACACCGTCGCAACCTAACTCCATCGCAATCGCAGCATCTGATGCGGTACCTACACCGGCATCAACAATAATAGGTACATTGGCATTTTCAATAATGGTTAAAATATTATACGGGTTACGAATACCTAAACCCGAACCTATCGGCGCGGCTAGTGGCATAACGGCTACGCAGCCAATGTCTTCCAGGCGTTTGGCAATAATAGGATCGTCACTGGTGTACACCATCACTTCAAAACCTTCTTTTACTAATACTTCGGCGGCTTCCAGTGTTGCAGGAATATCGGGGTATAAGGTTTGCTCATCGCCTAATACTTCGAGTTTAACCAGCCGATGATCGTCGAGTAACTCGCGTGCCAAACGGCAAGTTCGTAAAGCGTCTTCGGCGGTAAAGCAGCCCGCCGTATTTGGTAAAATAGTGTATTTATCCGGCGAGATCACATCGAGTAAATTTGGCTCGTCCGGGTTTTGCCCGATGTTACTACGGCGTACCGCAACCGTTACAATCTCCGCGCCACTGGTTTCGATTGCTTCTCGTGTTTCGTCCATATCTTTATACTTGCCCGTGCCCACCAACAAACGGGACTGGTAGGATTTACCCGCAACGATCAATGGTGTGTCTTGTAATGCTGTCATGTTACTTCCTTCAGAATTCTAATATGGGTTTTGGTTTTGATTTCGATTTGTATTGCTTGCTGGCGAGATACGCCTCTGGCTATGGCAGCAGCCGGTAATTTTATTAGCCACCACCCACCGCATGCACTATTTCGACAACGTCATCGGCTTGAAACTGATGCGTTCCATACGTGCTACGAGGTATAATTTCGCGATTAACTTCCATCGCGATACGGCCACCGGTAATGCCCATTTGCTCAACAAGCTGAGCCGCAGTGCAGGATTTATCAATAGTCTGGCTATCGCCATTTACAATAATATTCATGCCGCTAAGGTTAATGCGGCAGGGCAGGCAGGTCAATCTTTGACCTGCAAATTTAGTGGAATTAAATACAACGAAAGGGCTTGCAGACATCCCGGATTTCACGTTGTTGCATCCAGGCTACGTTAGCGGGATAAAGGCAAGTTAGTTATACGGTTTTATCTTTTAAACGACCCGTTACATATTTATGTAAAACACTAGACATTAATGTTTGATAAGGTAAGCCTTCTATAAGTGCTTTTTCCTGAATTAAATCAAGATCCATTTTTGAAATACGAATATTCACACGTTTATCTTTCTTAAAAGTATTTTTAGCTGCTAACCGATGCTTTTTAAGATCGAGCTCGTTTGAAATTGAAACCCACTCATCGTTTTCATACGATTCAAGGATTTCCTTCTCTTCTTTATTTAATTTACCGCTCATCATTCACCTCAAGGTATTTACGTGTGGCTTTGCGACTTGGAATAATGGTTTTAAGAAAGATTTCATTATCAGCTTCAACAAAAGGTACTAAATAAGCATAATTGTCAATTTCGATAATATACATACGCTGATTTGGATATTTAGATGTATTAGGGTGCGTAATTACGTCCAAAAACCCTTCTTTTTCAATATGTTGTATTACTCGCTCAAAGGATATACCACGTTCTTTAATTAATTCTTCATTCTTTTCCAAATTCCATGCAAAATAATCCATATATAAATATTAGCACATTGTGTGCCTTTTGCACTTATTTTCACGTATAACAGCTTGTAGCCTGGATGTAAGTCGCGTTAGTTATTTTTAACTGTAGGACTCGACTAAATCAACCAGCTCCATCATGTCGAAGGGCTTGCTCACATAATGGTCGGCTCCGGCATCCATGCCAATGTGAATGTCCGACTCCATTGCTTTGCCCGACACCATAATAATTTTAACCTTATCCATTTCTGGATTAGCGCGTATACGTTTGCAAACTTCAATACCATCAATGCCTGGCATCATCACATCGAGCAAAACAATGTCTGGCAGCTTCTTTTCAAGTTTTGCCAGCGCATCTTCGCCTGACTTAACCAGAGTTATCTCATGAGTGTCTTCAAACAACTCTTTAATGATCATTAAATTTAAAGGTTCGTCATCCACTGCAAGTATCATCATAGATTTATTCATACCATTCACTGGTTACACCCATTAACAAAGTTCAACCACACCGTTTTGGCTTATTGATTAAAACAAGTCAACTGCGTCATCCTCTGCATCCGCTTTGTTACTACTGTCACTACTCAATTTAGCCAGCTGCTCTAACTGCGCGCCTAATGACTGTAACTCCCGACTGGCCTCGGACATCATTTCACTGCTGCCCTGCGTTGTTTCACCAATACTCCGAATACCCTGCAACTTATCAAAAACCTGCTCAGCCGTGTGCAGTTCATGGCGGGTAGCCGTTGCCAGCTCGTTGCCCAAACCACTCACTTGTGACATATAGCCAACCAGCTCAGAATAAGAAACAACCACACCTTCTATCGACTCGTCCGAATCCTGTGCCAGACCAACCGACTGCTTCACCGTATCGGATGTTTCCTTCACACTCTTAATAATTTTTTCGATAATTGTTTCAATTTCACCGGCCGACTCTTGCGTTTTACTCGCCAACGAGCGCACTTCATCGGCCACTACCGCAAAACCACGACCCTGTTCACCAGCACGCGCCGCTTCAATCGCTGCATTCAACGCCAATAAATTCGTTTGTTCTGCCACGCCTTTAATAACACTAATAATACCACCGATTTCTTTACTCTCATCACCCAAACGCTCGATCATCGTGCCGGCTGAAGTAACCGAGTCGCTCAATGCCGAAACACTACTCATCGCCTGCGTCATTACCAACTTGCCGCTATTACCTTCATCCTCAGACTTGGTGGATAATTCCACCGTTTTTTCGGCCGCATCGACCGCTGTCGAAAACACACCCTGTAACCGTTCTACCAAACCGGCAATATCAGTTGTCTCATTCACTTGCTCATCCATTTGCCCGGCTATCACCGATGCCGTAATACTAATTTCATTAGCATGGGTTGCCAGGGTGCTGGCAACCTCGGTAATAAGGTGGTTGGTTGTTTTAAGCCCATTCATTGCCAAGGTAAAATCTT
>QIKU01000139.1 GCA_003232015.1 Gammaproteobacteria bacterium | reverse complement strand
CATGAAAATAAATTTATTTAAAGTATATAAAACTGGATTAGCATCTTTAATCGTTATCATTGGCTTGAGCTTCTTAAATGTGAGTGTTGCCGAAGAGAAGAAGGACACGAAGGGTGATTTTGCACGTGGCGCAAAAGCCTGGGTAGATAATTGTGTGCGCTGTCATAATGTACGAGACCCTAAAGAGTTACGTGATGATCAGTGGATAACAACCACTTTCCATATGCGTATACGTGCTGGTTTAACTGGCCAGCAGACTCGGGATATTATTAAGTTTTTGCAAACAAGTAATTAGTTTTATCCTTAGCAAGTAAAGCGGCTGTGCCTTTTTGGAGGTACAGCCGCTTTTTTATGGCGCATAAAATTTAGTTCAAGCAGATTTTCTAATACATTATGGCTGGCCGGATTACTGGCTACTTGAAACGTAGCATTGTAGTGTATAAAAAAACCAGCGCAGAATGTGTCTACGCTGGAAAACAGTGTGCTAATGCGGGAAGTTGCACTAAACACACCTACTCTCGAGGAGTTGAGAATATTTTTATCAGGACGCTAGTCGACAACAGCTAAATTGTCCGGTCTGGATATTGTCTGATTTTGCTTAACGCTATTTTTGCTTATATAATCTGTATCCTGTTCTTCGTTTGCATTGTATGGGCTCTCTGCACCCTCAATAACAATGCAATCTACGAGTTGCTCGTAGGGTAGTTTAATATTGCAGTCAGCATGAACTTGAGTGCTAATAAGTGCTGCTGTACTGAACAAGCCTGCCATGGCAATAACGGTTATTTTTGATAAACGCATAATGATTCTCCTTTAATTAATTAAAAAATAAAATGTACTCACACTGCGTATTATCTGTTTACAAACAGAAGTACACAGCGAATTTATACAAAAAAAATTTGTTAATTAATAACAATTCAGTTGTGAATGCGTAGGAGAGTTTATAGTTGTGTTAATGGAATGAATAACGGAAGGGGCGTTGGTCGCCCCTTAATTTTGGTAGTGTATTTGAAGTTAACCAGGCTGACTTATTCAGCGCGTTCGTAATTGGGAGCAAGATAATCGGGGTAAAGTGGGCAAAAAAGTTCTTCGTCAGAATTTTTTAATAATTTTAACTGTTGGTAAATTTCTTTTAATGCCATATCCGCCGTAGCATGAATATTTTGTTTTCCTATTTGATCGTATAGACCGGTACGTCGCATAACATCCAGAATTTGTTTTTTAAGGCCACTGAATACAATGGTAATGCCATTATCATGCATACGTTGCACGACATGGTGCAGTACAGATTCGCCAGATGCATCGAGCTGGTTAATACTATTGCCAACGACAAGAATAAACTTAACATCGGGTTTATTAGCAACGGCAGCCAGTATGGTATCTTCAAAATAGGACACGTTTGCAAAATAAAGTGAGCCATCAAAACGAATGGCAACAACTTTGTCGTCGCTAGTCAACTCAGGATGAACACTCAGGTCACGTAAAGTACCGTCTTTATAGCGGCCTAGTAAAGCAACACGTGGTTTCATTGTGCGATATAAATACAAAACAATGGAAAGTATTGCACCAATAATAATACCTTGATCCAGATAAGGAGCTAACCCTAACGTTGCAAAAAAGGTAACAATACCGGCAATACCATCATGCTTATTGGCAAGCCAGGCGTGCTTTATGGCACTGACACTGATTAAACCAAATACAGCCATCATAATAACAGCTGCTAATACTGCTGTTGGCAAGTGATATAAAAGAGGTGTTAAAAACAATAATGTAATAACAACAATGGCAGCGGTGACCACAGATGAAAAACCACTGCGTGCACCTGCGTTTAAGTTAACCGCAGAGCGCGAGAACGAACCACTTGAAGGATAGGCCTGGGTAAAACTACCGAATATGTTGCCAAGCCCCTGGCCAATTAATTCCTGATTTGGATCAATTCTGTTCTTTGTTTTTGCGGCCATTGCTTTTGCAATTGAAATGGCTTCCATAAAACCGACCAGTGCAATAATAATGGCACTGGGTAAAAGGGTGAGCAACATTTCTATATTCACATCCGGTGCGGTGATATCTGGTAAGCCTTCCGGGATTTCCCCAACAACCTCTCCACCTAACTTTTCATTGTAACTGATAAGCCAGCTGACTACGGTTGTTAAAACAACGGCAATCAGTACACCGGGTATACGTGGGTAATATTTTTTTAGCAGCATCATAATGGCAAAGGCACTGAGCCCCATTAGCAATGTAGGCAGGTGTGTTTCTCCCAGTTGTTGTATAACCCCACCAATTCGTATACTCAGAAAATGATCGCTGGCCACCCCCGGCATGGTGACACCAAATATTTTGGATACTTGTGATAAACCAATGACCAGCGCGGCTGCATTGGTAAAACCAAGAATAACCGGATGCGAAAGGAAGTTAACAATAACACCAAGACGAAACAAACCTAATATGAGTTGAAAAATACCAACCAATAAAGCCAGTAACATTGCCAGTGGAATATATTGCGCGGCCAGTTCGGGGTGGGAAAGTGCGGTGCCACCTACCACCGTGGCCAGTGCGGTTGCTGTCATAATAGAAACAACGGCAACTGGCCCGGTTGCAAGCTGGCGTGATGAACCCCAAAGTGCAGCAATTAAAACCGGCATAAAGGATATGTACAAGCCAAAATAGGGCGGTAACCCCGCAAGTTGCGCGTAAGCCATGGATTGTGGAATAAGCACCAGGGATACTGTAAGCCCGGCAAGTAAGTCAGCACGTAATACCGCGGGATCTTTTATTTCGTGAATCCACCCCAGAAATGGAAAAAACTTACGTACATCGAACATTTTTTACTCCAAATTTAGTGTTTGGCAAATGCCAACGGTTTTAGCTAACACATTGATATTAATTGATTGTACCCGATATAAAGTGTGGCTGACATATTATTTTAATGGTTATTTTTTAGCAGGTATACTGGCGTTATTTTTACATAACAGGGTATTCAGTTTGTATAGGTACCTATAAAATAAATAAATGAAGGCCAGTTTTATAACTTAGTACTCGTTAAGATAAATAAACAGGCTCTAAGCTTTTAAATCTGGGTTAAGATTATGTGGCTGTATGTAATGGCTAATGAATATTGGAGTTGGGACTTATGAAGTGTGTTGTTTTTCGTTGTAGTCGTAAGGAAGAAATGTATCTTTACCTTCCTTGTCAGGAGGATGATGAATCGTTTGTCGAAACCTTGTCGGATGATTTATTAAAACTGACTGGGGATTTAGAAAAAGCGCTGGAACTGGAGATAACATCGGAACGCAAGTTAGCCCGAGTTAAGGCCGACGATGTACTTAAGGCATTAAAGGACAAAGGCTATTACTTGCAAATGCCACCGAATGCTGTACTTGTTAAAGATGAGTCGATGTTACATAACCCGTCTGATTCTTTCTGAGTGGTTTGGGGATAACTTTGGGCATATCGGTATGATTGATTTATGCACTGTGGTTAATGCGTGGGGAACTCCCGCGTTTAACGACATTGTAAAAATCGAGCTTGAACAAATGGGCGTTGAGCAACTACCATTACAACAAGCTTTGTCTTTTAGTAGTATTGCACTTGATACCAATATCAAAGCACTCCCCTTGTCGTGTGTCGAAACGGACAACAGTATCATTGTGAAAGTAAGTATCTTTTATACCGGGCTGATATCCGGTTGTCATTGTGCCGATGATCCCTCGCCACTGGATGAACAAAATGAATATTGTGAAATACAGCTTGCTATTCAAAAAACATCTGGCGATACCATGATTAGTTTATTGGCCGATTAATCTTTAGCATCTTTAGGGGCTGTTGATCTTTCATCTATTGTCTGATTTTCGCCCTGCCTGCGTTATTTCTTACTATCATATGGAGCGCATTGATACGCAAAAAATGCCTTGTCAGGACAAAAATTATCTCAAAATCAGCCTAACATCTAAAAGATCAACAGCCCCTAGACAAACGTTCTGTTTATCACTTACTTATTGTAGGGTTTTGTATGTTGCATATTTTATTTGAAGAAAATGACAGGTTTTCATCAGCGTTATATGGTTTCAAACAAAGTTTGTCGGTTGTGGGCAACTATGATTCGCAAACTGGATGTGCAAATGATGGTGTCACAACATGGCCGCACGTTCGAAGATCCTGAAATGGTTGAAAAAGTTCTGCGCTGGATAGAAAAGCTGGAATGTGGTGTTGACAGGTTGACGCAACAGTTTTATCAACTACCATAATTAAGGAGTATAAAATATTAGCCGGGGGCAGGCATAGACATTCCCTGAATATTCTGATACCTGGAATAGCTATCTAGATTTTGAATTTAGATAATAATTGATTTAGATCAAGAGCTCTGAGCTCGATGAGAGTATTGTCAGTGTAACTGAAAATGTAGCTTTGCAGTTATAATAACTGTGAAGAATAATAAATCTAAAATAGTGAGGGAATAGTGTGAACAAGAAACGTCATTTGATATTACCTATATTACTTTCCGGGCTACTGCTGAGCGGGTGCAATCAAAAAACCGAGGAAAAGAGTAGCGCATCTTCTTCAACCGAAACATCAGCTCGTTCGGAGCCGGTAGGTACACCGGTTAATATTGATCCTGTTCTGGCAAAAAAAGGTGAAGAATTATATAACCAGAATTGTGTTTTCTGTCATCAGGCAGACGCAATTGGTAAGCCGGGTTTTGCTCCCTCATTAACAAATAAAGAATTTCTAAGTGTTTCATCCGATAAATTCCTGCTTGGAACAATAAGAGATGGTCGGCCTGGTACAGGAATGCCACCTTTTTCTCATTTAGGTCGTAGTCAGGTTGAGGCCATTGTTGCTTTCCTGCGTGCGCATTCTAAAGAAGCCAATATATCAGCAATTGTAGATGCACAGCCGGACTCACATGGTGACCCGCGTTTGGGAAAACTCTGGTTTGATCAGATATGCAGCACTTGTCATGGTTTTGATGGTGATGGTTATTCAGCGGGTAGTACCGGTACTGCGATTGGCAAGGCGGGCTTCCTGAATAAAGTAAGTGACGGGTTTATTCGCCATACCATTGTTAATGGTCGGACTGACACGCGCATGTTGGGCTTTAGTGGTCCTGCTGCTATGGCTAACCTGACGGATAAAGAAATTGACGACATTATTTCCTATTTACGGACAGTGCCGAGTAAAGATTAGTTTATTTGCCTAAGCCAGATATGTTAACCAAAAAATTTAAGTTTGCTAATAACCAAATTTGATCCAGGGAGTTATAAATGAAACGTTTTAAAATGAACCGCCGGAATTTTCTTAAAAGTAGTAGTTTTATAACAGGCGCTGCTGCGGGCACCAGCTTGTTTGTAGGGAATAACCCGGAGTTAGAAGCTGCACCATCAGAAGACAAAAAGACCGGTCGCTCAACAGCGATAGCCCAATGCCCATACTGTGGTGTAGGCTGTGGTACGATTATTCAGGTACAAGATGGCAAGATTGTTTCAATGCGGCCAGATAAAGATCACCCGACCAATTATGGTTTGCAATGTTTAAAAGGACTAACAGCAGCCGAACCTATTTATGTTGACCGTATGGAAGGCGACCCGTATGTGCGTAAAGATGTTTGGGCCGAATGGCAAAAGCCAGGACATGGTGACCTGGACTATATTAGTAAAACCAAAGGCTCGTTTGATGAAGAGCATTTTATCCGTGTTCCTTATCATGATGCTGAAGTGATGACGGCAACGAAAGTTGCTCATTTTGCTAAAAAGTACGGTGGCAACTCGATTAGTTTGTATGGCTCCGGTCAGCTTACAATGGAAGGTCAGTACCTTGAAAATTTATTTATGAAAGGTGTGCTGGGTTCGAACACAATTGAAGCAAATGCACGTATGTGTATGACATCCGCTGTAACTGGTTACTTTGCAACTTTAGGATCGGATACACCACCGCTTGCATATGAAGATATTGAGATTGCCGATATGGTTATGCACTTTGGCCATAATGCGCGTGAGGCTCATCCTATTATTTTCTGGCGTATCGCCGATCATAAGCGTAAAACCGATATCCCTACCGTTGTGGTTGATCCTCGTTATACGGGTACCGTTAAAGGCTATGAAGATGTTAACCCGAAGAACTCGGTGCATGTTCCTATTTTAAATGGCGATATCAGCTTCCTGAATTCAATTGCACATGTTTTATTAAAAGATCACAAAGACGTGATTGACTGGGATTTCCTTAAAGCCCATACCACCGGTTGGAAGGAATATGTGAATGGTGTTGAAGCCGACTATAGCCCTGAACAGGTGCAGGATCGCATGGGTGGAAAAAACCATGACGTTTCTCCAGAGCTGATCCGTAAAGTTGCTGGCATGTTTGCAGACGCAACACGCAAACGTTTAGCACGGAGTAAGGGTAAACAGGATAAAGGCTATGGTGGCGTTATTATTATGTGGGGTATTGGTTATAACCAGCATATTCATGGCCAGTACAACGTTATTTCTATTGTTAACCTGCTAACACTTACCGGTAATTTGGCTAAGCCAGGCTGTGGACCCTTCTCTATGACAGGCCAACCCAATGCCATGGGTGAACGTTTCACTGGTGGTTTAACCAGTCGTCTACCCTTTAACAAACCATTAAGCGATGCACCACATCGAAAATGGATGGCCAAACAATGGAGAGTGCCTGAGAAAAATTTAATTAAAGCAATGAACTCCAAAAATCCGGGATTTGCTGTTGGTATGATGGAACGGGCTTTAAAAGGTGAAGTAAAGGCGATGTTCCTTGTTTATGCAACGCACATTGATTTACCGGATCTGGATAAACTTGTTCGCCCGGCATTAATGAAAACCTTTAATGTTGTTCAGGAAATTTATCGGCATGCACCTAATAATTTGTATGCTGATGTTATATTCCCTGCTGCAACATGGGGTGAGGTCAGTGGTGTTTATATTAGCTCGGAACGTCGAATTAACCGGGTTGAAAAAGCTGCCGAAGCACCTCCCGGTTGTATTCCGGATATGGATATGGTTATCGATAAAGGCCGCATGGTTGCAGACATGATGGGACTGGATGGCGATAAGATATTTCCCTGGAAAAAAGGCAAAGACGGTTTTTATGATGCTGAAGAAATTTTCCGCGATGTTGTTATTGCCTCGGAAGGGACCGATACGGATTTAACGGGTATGTTAGAGGTTGAAAAAGTGGATGGTACTGGCCTTTACCAGCAACTGCGTGATTTACGTGGAATACAGTGGCCGGCTCCAACGTATGAATCAGCAAAAAATGGTGGAACCAAACGTCGTTATATGTTGCAGGAAGGGAGTTGGACAGATAAACCGTATGGCTATTTCCGTACCAAAGATGGTAAGGTGCATATGAAACTATGCCAGCAAGATTATAGTCGGCGTGAAGAGATCACCAAAAAATTAATGGAGTTTGGTGGTAAAACAGATATTTATACGATTGACAATATCCCTTTGTTAAAACTGGCGAGAGATATGGGATTAACGCCCGATCTTCCAGATGAAGCGTTAAGGGGTAAGCATTGGGATACTGTTCCAAAAGACAAATACCCGTTCTGGTTAGGCTTAGGTGTGGTGTATGAACATTTCCATACGGCTAAATCTAACCGAAGCCCGACAACACGGCGCCTGGTACCCGAGATGTATGTGGAAATGCATGTAGAGGATGCTAAAGAGCTAGGGATTAAAGACGGCGACAAAGTACGGCTTGTAACACGGCGTGGTTCATATCAGGCAAAAGCACAAGTTGGTATTAATAGTCTGGTTAAACCTGCGCGTAATGTTGTACCGCGTGGTTACCTCTTTAGCCCCTGGAACTTGTCCGTTGCTGATAGTGCCGATCCTAAAAAGAACAAATGGCTGGTGAATAGTGTTTCCAGTCGTGTTTGGGATCCGGTATCAGGTCAGGTAGACTTTAAGAAACTCGCTTGTCGAATTGAAAAAGTTTAGTATGTAATGCGTGGCTGGAATGTTCTCAACATTCCAGCCATCTTAATATTAATTTCCATTACAGTATAAAGCTGCATGAATGAAACGTAGACGTTTTTTACAATACCTGGCAAGCTCTGGTTTAGCATCTCTTGTGGCAGGTGAAGGCGTTAAAGCAGCTTATGCTCCATCCATGCGTTATCTTCGTCCACCCGGTTCACATGACGAAAAGACATTTTTAGCTAAATGCATACGTTGTGGTAAGTGTGGAGAAAGCTGCCCTAATCGTGCAATTAAATTTTTCTCGACCGAAAACGGCCTTGCATCGTTAGATACGCCTTATATTACTCCTCGCGAACAAGCATGTATTTTATGCATGAAATGTGGCGATATTTGCCCGACTGGGGCTATTCCAAAAATAGAATATGAAGCAGATGCCATTCTGGATGGTGTGCATATGGGGCATGCGCGGGTGGATGTTAATTTATGCCTGTCTTTTCAGGGGAAAACATGTGGCGTTTGTTATCGCGCCTGTCCTTTACCGGATGTTGCTTTAAGAGTTGGCATGCTGGAACAGCCATATGTGCTGGATAAGTGTGTTGGTTGTGGTTTGTGCGAACGCTCATGTATTCAAATACCACAAGCAATAAAGGTGATACCGAATCATACAAGTGCCAGTTAATCTATCAATAATCAACAGGTTGTAATAGCAGTCTTTTTCGTGAAAACTATGGAAAATGTAAAACTAGAACCATCAAGCAAGCTTCGTCATTTAAATAAATTACGCTGGTTAACATTAACAACCGTTTTTTTTATGTTGATTTTGCTCCCCTTTATTTATTTATATCAAACCTATGAAGCTGCTCATGCATATGATTTATTAACCCCAACAGAAAAAACGATTTCAGACACAATGGAAAGTTTAACCTCGCCGTTTGTAAAAGATCCAGAAGAATTGGATGCCATAAAAGGCACAACCTGGTCGGGAACATTATTTGGTTTGAAGTTAAGTGATCCACTCGCGGTGGTTGGGCAGGTATTTGCAAGCTTGTCACTCTATTGGCCCTTTATATTAACGGCCTTTATTCCCTTATTCGCGACATTACTGTTGGGACGTTTTTATTGCGGCTGGATATGTCCTGCCACGTTAATATATGAGCTCAACGATAACCTTGCTGTATGGTTGCGCAAAGCGGGATTGCCGGTTAGTCGTCGTAAGCTTGACCGACGAATAAAGTATGTTGTGCTGGCTGTTGGGCTGATCTTGTCTATTTATTTTGGTGCGGCTTTGTTTGCCTCTATCTATCCACCCGCAATTATTGGTCGGGAAATCTATTATGCGATTGCCTTAGGGGGCTTTGGCGCTGGTGCAGTATTTTTCCTGTTAACCTTATTGTTTGATTTAATGGTGTCCCGACGTGGTTTTTGCAGATACGTTTGTCCGGGTGGGGCACTTTACTCTCTGCTGGGGCGTTACCGTTTATTCAGAATTAAGCGTAATGTAACAAAATGCAATGATTGTGCTAAATGTAATGTTGCCTGCCAGTTTGGTCTGGATCCATTACAAGATGATTTTGGTATGGAATGCAATAATTGCACAGCCTGTATTGCAAGTTGCCCAACGGATGCACTTGGTTTTACTGTTAATGTGCGTGATAGTGCTTATCAAGGCCCAGGTCATCTTGGCCATCAGTATAAAAAAGAACAGGAGGGCTCGTAACAGCATACACTCATGAAACGGCGTGGCTTTATGAAATCTTTAACGATGGGTGCAGGTATTTTAAGTTTTGGTCTGCTGCCCTTTTTAATGGGGCGACTTATTCATCCTGAGATTAAAGCACATGAGAGCAACCGTATTCCTCTTCCTGGCGCATTAAAGAACGCAGATGATTTTGCCCGCGCATGCATTGGTTGTGGTTTATGTGGCGAAGTTTGCCCTCCACGTTGTATACAGTTTCATAAACATGATGGTGGATTTTTAGCAGATACACCTTATATTGACCCCGTGCAAAAGGGCTGCATTTTATGTGGGTTATGCATGGAGGTTTGTCCTACGAATGCTTTAACGGTTACGCCTATTCGTGAAGTGACTATGGGCACAGCCCAAATTGATCGTGTCGCATGTTACCCGTGGGTCGATGCTGGTATTTGTGGAGCATGTGTCAGTATTTGCCCTTTAGGAGAAAAAGCGATTGATTTTGAATTTGGTAATTTTTATCGACCTGTTGTAAAAGAAGGTTGTGTCGGTTGTGGCCAGTGTGTTGAGGTTTGTCCTGAACCGAGCTTGCCGATTAATATTGTTCCACTTGCTCGTGGTCGAGTTGCACAACATGGCATTGGTGTTCGAAAGGTAGAGCGGGGCCAGCGTGGGTTTTAAATTAAACAGTAATTATTTATGGTAGGTATTTAATGCGCTTCAGGGACATATTAGTTTTTATAAGTTTGTTCATTATTACAACAAATGCCATTGCCCACCATGTGCTAGGTCGGCCTTCCTATAGTTTAGGTGAAGACTCTAATACCCCACCGAGTATGCAAGTTGAAACGCAAATTGGTGAGTATTATGTTACCTATATGGCTTTCCCGGCTTTTCCAAAGCCAGGTGATGCCGGTCGGGTTAATTTGTATGCAAGCAGGATAGATAATGGTGCACCTTTTGATGGTAAAGTCACTTTCAAAGTGCGGAATGACAGTTTTTTTTCCTCAAAAGAAGAAGTACTAGGTGTGCAGGATATTGATGATGGTGTTTACCGTCAGGGCTTTGTTTTTAAAGAAGCCGGAGATTATATCATCACCGCTCAGTTTGAGTCAGGGGGGGAGCCTTACACGATTGATTTTCCACTGCGAATAGGTGAGCCTTTCCCTATCGGCCCACTGGGTATCAGTATTTCAGTAATTGCTTTGTTATTAATTTTTGTGAATATAACGCAACGTAAGCGTTTGGCGCGTATTAAGGCGAGCCAACATCATCAAAAAGATCAGAAAAAACCAACTGAATAGCCTGCTGGAGATCTACCTTGTTAGAGTCCGTTCTATCACAAATTAATGCGCTGGTTTACCAAACAACTGAGGGTATGGTGCATCCTGGCCTGTCTGCCGGGTGGGTTCTTTTTGTACTTGTATCGATGCTGCTACTTTCAGTATGGTTGATGCGTTCAGTATCTGTTACGGCACAGCCACTTAATTCAGGCATTGTGAGTGTTTATAATTTGCCTTTTATCGGTAAAAATATTCAGCGTATCATTACACGTCCCACTGTTCTTACTCTACTGCGAATTTTTACAGCGGCTGTTTTCTTATTAGTGATTGCGGCCGGTTTGTTTGGAACACAAGTTGCCGAAAGAAATATTGCAACCACCCTAACCTGGACGCTATGGTGGTCGGGTGTTGTGATCAGTGTCTTTTTTGTCGGTTCAGCATGGTGTGCGATTTGTCCGTGGGATGCCATTGCAACCTGGTTAGTACGGCGGAAACTCTGGAAAAGAGGCAGCATGTTAAGTAGTCTTAATCTCAGAGTCCCCAAAATAATTCGAAATATCTGGCCGGCTTTGGGTATGTTTGTGGTGTTGACCTGGCTGGAACTGGGTTATGGCGTTACCGTTAGTCCATATGCAACGGCACTACTGGCTTTGCTTATTGTGGTGTTGG
>QIKU01000017.1 GCA_003232015.1 Gammaproteobacteria bacterium | reverse complement strand
TGGCTTTGTAAACACAGTGCCAGTGATAAATCTGCATGCAGGCTGCGTTCGTGAAATTCATCAAAAATAACCAGTGCGTTTTTCGTAAGTTCCGGGTCAGCCTGTAACTTGCGCGTTAAAATACCTTCGGTGACCACCAGTATTTTTGTTTTATTGCTAAAGCAGTTGTCCTGACGGATCTGGTAACCCACAGTTTCACCGACTTTTTCATTGAGTAAAAAAGCCATGCGCGCCGCTGCATTGCGCGCTGCAAGTCGACGAGGTTCGAGCATAATGATCTGCCTGTCACCCAACCAATTCTGGTCGAGCAAGGCAATGGGTACGGCCGTGGTTTTTCCTGCGCCTGGTGGGGCTTGTAGTACAAGACGATTGTGAGTGATTAATTTGTCTTTGATGTCTGGTAGCACGTCATTGATGGGGAGGGTTGGCATGGGGAGATTATAACTGAATGTAAAGCAGAAGCAGGTGCAATAATTTGAGGTAGAGCCCATTAAAATGAAGATAGCCCCTTTATTCACTTGGGTACTAAATACCAGGTAGGTTTGATATTATTAATAATCAGCTATTTTTGTTAGCTGTGTTCGTATAGAATCGCCATCAAATTTTTGCTTATTAAATATTTCAAAATGTTAATGTTTAACTGCAGTTTAATTGGCGACACCCTATTATCCCTTCCTAAGATGACACAAAACAAATGAATGACAAAATTATAGCAACGCACAACGGTAATTTTCACGCAGATGATGTTTTCAGTATCGCTGCATTTAAGAGTATATTGCCTTCTTTTAAGCTCATTCGCACACGTGATTTAGATACTATCGCCAAGGCAGATATTGTGATTGATGTAGGGGGGGAATATGATTCGGATACAGACCGTTTTGATCATCATCAGCGTGGTGGTGCAGGTGAGCGCGAAAATGGCATTCCTTATTCCTCATTTGGTTTAATTTGGCAGAAATATGGCTTAGAAATATGCCAGGGTAACCAGGAGGTAGCTGATTCTGTTGATGCAGGTCTAGTATCAACGATTGATGCCATCGATTGTGGTCATGTCGAAGGTGTTTCTGATGGTATTAGCCTTAGCCAAACTATTTCAATGTTTAACCCAACCTGGCAGGAAGATAGTCACTTTGATATATGCTTTGATGAAGCGGTTGATTTTGCGTCGCGCATTTTAGCAAGATTTATTGCATCTGCTAACGGTGGCATTAGTGCGAAAGCCATTGTGGCTAAATCGATTGATAATGCAGACGATCCAAGAGTGATTGTATTAGAAAAATATACCCCATGGAAAAGAACGGTTCACGCATTATCTGAAGAAGCTTTATATATGATTTACCCATCCCAGACTGGCCAATGGAGAATTCAAACAGTACCTGTTGAGCCAGGTTCATTCGAAGACAGAAAATCACTGCCTAAACAATGGGCTGGCTTATCCGATAAAGAGCTTAAAGAAGTGACGGGTATTGATGATGCTATGTTTTGCCATAATGGTTTATTTATTGCAGGTGCAGAATCATTTGAAAGCACTATGAAAATGGCATCTATTGCACTTAAAGAATAAGTAGGGGAACTCCAGAGCAAAGACTAATTTTTACTAGTAGTGAATAGTTTAAGTTAAAAATGTTGTTCTAAATAAGTAATTTATTTTATACAGCCTTATTTTTCAATAAAAGGGGGGTGACAAATTCGAATAATTTAGATTTGTCACTGCTTCTTTAGTGTTGTAATTGTTTTGCCAATTGTTGTAATCTAACTCTTATTTATTGCGGAGGAACAACTTTGAAATACATTAAATCCAGACACAATCTTGTACATGAAAAGAAGTCGAAAACTGTTGATATCGAAATCACTATTGAAGATGAGCGTGTCGAAATAACCACGGTTATCGGTGATAATATTGGTGAAGGTGCACCCTCAACCCGTTGCTGCAATGATCTCTATCAGGCAAAAAATAGAGCACGGACTTTAGTGCAAAAATATAAAGCCAAAGGGTTTGATTTAATTAATGACGAGCAAAATATTAACGAGGAAGTAGATGAGGTGTGCGAAGCCACGCCTATATTTAAAAAACCAACGTTAAAAATTGTAAGATAATTTATAATCTGTGCAATGAAATTTCAAGGAAGATAATTAAAAGAGAACGTCGTCATAGAGTAAACGATGAAAGAAGTACGAGGTGGCTATCGCTCGCAATGACCAAGGTTTTTAATATTGGAGTGTTAACGGGGCAGCAGTGATAAAAAATCTAGAGTTTTATAGAATCGGTTTAAAATGTAAAAATATTGGAAATTAAATTCGTGACTTTCACTCATAAAGAGCTTACTGAGCTAGCTGTTAAATGGTTAAAACGACCACAAAGTCAAAAAGGGCCAGGCTGTCATATTGCTGTTTCTGAATGTCGGAGTGGATGGTCTGATGAAATACCAGATGCAATCGGTTTTAGGGCGGCTGGAAAAAATGATGGATCGATTATTGTTGAGGTAAAGGTTAGTCGGAGTGATTTTCTAGCCGATGCTAAAAAAGCACATCGAAATGGTTTGGTTAAGGGCTTAGGTAATTGGCGTTATTATCTATGCCCCGAAGGGGTTATTAAAGCCGATGAAATACCCGTTAACTGGGGGTTATTGTACGTTAATAATCGTGGGCATATAAAACCCATTGTCGGCCCAATAATTGAAGGCAACTATAGAAAAAGAATGAAGCTTATTAAAACCATGTGGCAAGAGTCCAATGCCGATGGTGAACGCTTTTTATTAGTGAAATTACTATCACGTGTAGGCGATCCTGAAATACTTAATATTAAGTTTAGAGATCTTAATAATACGGTGAGTCAGTTAACAAAAGATAATGAAGATAAGCGAGCAACAAACAAAATCTATTCAAAAATTATTTGGCGATTTAACAGGATGGTTAATGCAATCCGCAAGGAGTCAAATGTTATTGTATCTAAAGTTGAAAGCGTACTTAATTTTAAACAGAGTGATCTTAAGATAGAAAAAAGACGTCACTAATAAAGTAAACACGGCCAAAATATGTTCAGAGTAGGGGTGCTTATTTTTTTATTTGCCCCCAAATATAACAACCGCATTGGTATCTAACCACTGAGGATATTGGGTCATCGCTTTAGCGAATACTGGATCTTGATAATGTTTATCAAGCCAGCGCCGAAGCTTTGGGTAAGGTGCCTGTGTGAACCATTTTCGATCCACTCGCGAAAATTGCCGGATAAAGGGCAAGATAGCATAGTCGACTAAACTCAGAGAGTCTCCCATTATATAATGATGGTTTGTTAGGAGTACTTCAATATCGTTAATAAAGGGTTCACATTGATGCCGAGCAGACTCGATATTATTATCATGATATCGAGCGGCAGCTTTATACTTTTTTAATGCGTCTACAAACTCACTATCATTACGGCTTATTAACACGAGCATGTTTTCTAAATCGGCAGGTTTATGATTGTAAAGTAAGTTGTTAGGATCATTTTGTTTTAATGCCCATAGCATTATATCGAGACTTTCATCAATGACGGATGAGTCATTAAAAACGAGTACAGGTACCGTCCCTTTTGGAGATACTGCTAACATTTGTGTTGGGATATTTTGCATAACAATGTCACGTAAGACGACAGATTGCTTTGCTAATAATAATCCCATTCTTGCCCGCATGGCATAGGGACATTGGCGTAGTGAATAAAGTATCGGTAGTGACATTGTTTATATTAAGTTAAGTCTTGTACGTTAGATTAGAATAGTTCAGTAACGGCTGTAATAATTGAGTATAATCTACGTTATGAAAAATGACATTGAATTGCTAGCGCCCGGTGGCGATATTGAATCGATAAAAGCGGCCATTTTAGCTGGTGCGAATGCAATATATTGTGGCCTGGATAAATTTAATGCCCGAAGTCAGGCAAAAAATATAACGTTTAACGAGCTTCCTGGTATTTTACGGCTTGCTCATAAGCATGGTTGTGAAGTTTTTTTAACGCTTAATATTATTATTGTTGAAAGGGAAATTTCTGCGCTTATAGGCTTGTTAAATAAGTTGGTTAATACAACGCTTGATGGCATTATTATTCAGGATTTAGGCGTGTTTTATTTAGTTAATAAGTATTTCCCTTCACTTAAAATCCATGCGTCTACTCAGATGACCACCCATAATGCCGGGCAGATTAAATTTTTAAGTAAACTTAAGGCAACAAGGGTTAATTTGTCACGTGAGTTAAGCTTGCCCGAAGTTACCGCATTAACAGCGGTTGCACATGCACGCAATGTTTTGACCGAAGTGTTTGTGCATGGCTCTAATTGCATTTCTTTTTCAGGGCTTTGCTATATGAGTTCGGTAACGGGCGGCAACTCGGGAAATCGTGGCCAATGTAGCCAACCTTGTCGAGATGAATATTTAACGACGCCAGAAGGAAAAAACTTTCCACTAAATATTAAAGACAATTCTGCATTCTCAGATATTGGCGCACTTGCAGATGCACATGTTGACTCTGTAAAAATTGAGGGAAGAATAAAGAAATATCATTATGTTCACACCGTGGTTGAAACATGGCGAAAACAACTCGATAGTTTTTTTGCGAAAGAAACATTAGAGGGGGGGAATAACAACCTTCGTAACGTGTTTAATCGAGATTTTTCAAACTCTTTTTTAAAGGGGGATATTAGTCGCGATGTCTTTATTGATAATCCTCGCGACCATTCACCTGTATACCGAGCTAAGGTAAAGTTTGGTATTAATACTCAACCTGAAATAGATGATGAAAAGCTATCCATTGTTAAAAAAGAACTTTCTGAAATAAAAGAAGATATTATTACGAATATTCAGGAGAGTATTGGGCAGCTTAGTATCGATAAAGCGCCATTAATTATTAAGTGTTCAGGTGTTGCTGGTAATCCTTTATGTATTTGTATTAAAACACCCGAGATATCATTTAATATTTGTTCAAATAACAATCTTATATTGGTCGATATCACTAACAATAAATCTACCTGTTTAGATAAAGCGTTACTGTCTAAACGATTTAAAGCTATCAATGATACCGAATATTTTATCGATAATTTAGATTTAGATGATTTACAGCATGGCGTGTTCGTTCCATTTAAAGAACTCAATATTATTAAGAATAAAATCATTGCTGAGTTAAATGACGGTAAAGAGGTTGTTGCGCCCATTGAATTTAAGACGATTGATGCATCAAAGCCTGAGTGTCAAAATGAAAATTCCCTTTATGAAAATTTAAAGAATAAAAAAGAAATTACGGCTTCTTTGTCAGTGTTGATTTCTTCAGAAAGTGATATCTATCTTTGCGAGAAAACGGATGCGGATGTTTATTTTCAATTACCTAACCATTTTAAAGATAAGCTCACCACCTTTGTCGAATTATTTAAAAATAATAAAAGTTTAATACCCTGGTTCCCGGCGGTTTTAATCGGAGCGAACTATCGTGCGGCGGTCGATCTTTTACAGAAAGTGCAACCCGAATGTATTGTTACCAACAATAGTGGCATTGCTTATGCTGCGTATGAGCTGGGAATACCTTGGACAGCAGGGCCTTATATGAATTTAGTGAATTCCTATAGCTTACTATGTTTAAAAGAAGAATTTAATTGTGCAGGCGCTTTTATCTCTAATGAGATAAGCAAAAGCCAGATAAAGAAAATACATAAGCCAGACAATTTCGACCTTATCTACAGTATATCTCATCCCATTGTGTTGATGACAACGATCGCGTGTATGTTCCATCAAGTGTCAGGCTGTAATAAAAATATCGTGGATGATAAATGTATTCAACGCTGTGAAAAATCTTCATCAATTACTAATTTAAAAGAGGTTTCTTATTTTATAGATAAAGAAAAAGGCGGGTATCATACCGTTTATAATGAAACTAATTTTTTAAATACCGATATTGTATCTGATATTAAAAATACATTTTCTAATTTCTTTGTCGATTTAAGAGATATAAAAACGAACACCAATATCGATTTGAATAAGTTGGAGCTAATGGAATATTTTGAGGGTTATATAGGTGGTAATGCGGACTCTATTAATGTACTTCAAGAAAAAATTTATCCTTCAACCAATATCCAGTATAGCCGAGGAATATGATTGCTTTTTTATAGGCGTTTTATTCCGCTTAGATAAAGTGCTTCAACTTTTTCTCTTGCCCAGGGTGTTTTTCTTAAAAATTTTAGACTGGAGTTAATGCCAGGATCATTGGTGAAGCATTTAATATGAATGTGTTTGCCAAGCTCTTCCCAACCGTATTTTTCTTTTAATTGGGTGACAATTTCTTTAAGTGTGATGCCATGCAAAGGATCTTGTTTTCGAATTCTGTTGTTTTCTTCTTTCTTATTTTCTTCAGACATTATTTTGATTCGGTTTTTTTAACGCGAAGCTTATTACCAGCAATCTCATTACCGTTAATACTTTTCATTGCGGCTTTTGCATCTCCTAGATTTGGTATTTCAACAAAACCGAAACCCTTGGACTGACCAGTCTCTTTGTCGAGCACTAAGTCGCATGATTGAACGGTGCCAAAGGCTTCGAACAAGGATAGAAGTTCTTCTTCTGTTGTTGTTCTTGCAATATTTCGTATCAGTAATTTCATTGCTTAAGTCCTTGGGGGTGCCATTATTTTACGTCATAAAAAAAGGCTTACAGAGATGTAAGCCTTTTTTGTTTATATTGCTGCTTTAGCGTACGCTCATTATCAAAAATGCCACAAACAACACCACAAAACCTAATGGGAAAAGATAACCCAACCAGTCTTTCATTGTGCCCTTGGGGCTATGCTTCATTGCATGGCGCATTCTGGGGAAAATAAACACCAACATTGCAATGCCAAATAAGGCGCTACCAATTGTTACCCAATTCATAACTTAACTAATACCTTTTAAGAAATAAAAAATTATATTAAAGCCAGGCGGTACCTGTAAAAAGCGAAAAAAAACAGGCACTCAGCAAAAAAGAAAAGCCCCAGAACAATCTGGGGCTTCTTGTGCTGCGTCAAACAAAAAACTTAGTCATTGTTACTAAACGCACCCAGTAAATGTAATAAAGCCTGGAACATATTTATCAGTGACAAAAATAAACCTGCCGCTGCCATAATGTAATTTGTTTCACCACCATTAATAATGGATGACGTTTGGTACAAAATAAAGCCCGCCATAATCATGACAACAGCAGCACTTACTGCTAACTGCAGTGCAGGCATTGCAAAGAAAATGTTCGCAATTGAAGCGGCAATAACAACAAACAGACCAACCATTAAGAAGCCTGCCATAAAGCTAAAGTCTTTCTTGGTTGTTAAGGCGTAGCCAGACAGGCCTAAGAAGATAACGCCTGTGCCGCCTAATGCGGTCATGACAATGCTGGGGCCATTGGCCATTGACAGGTAGTAAGAAAGCATGGGGCCTAAGCCATAGCCTAACAGGCCAGTAATAACGAACAACACCGGAATGCCCGCCGCTGAGTTAGCTGTGCGTGGAAGAACAAACCAGAGCATGACGATTGCAGCAATGGTTGAGACCAGCGCACCACCCTGAGAGGCACCACTAATAATACCGAAATAGGCCGTAATAGAGCTGAAAATCAGCGTCATCGACAATAACAGGTAAGTATTTTTAAGTACTTTGTTGGTAGCTAAAACTGAACTTGATGAACGAGTTACAGCTGGTTGATGTGCAAACATAGTTATTCTTCCTCAAAAATTAATATCGTAATGATTAGTGTACAGAATACCGAAATAGTTTCTAATATCAAGCTTTTAAGTTGTAAATTTTTGAACTTTACCACTAGCAAAAAGCATGATCTTAGGGTATTCTGCCGCACCTTGAACAGATGTTGGGGCATCCCAGTCTTAATTCAAGTTCAAAATTCGGAGAGGTGACTGAGCTGGCCGAAAGTACCGGTCTTGAAAACCGGCGATTGGAAACGATCCGTGGGTTCGAATCCCACCCTCTCCGCCATTTTCAACTGTAAGCTATTGAATAGAATGAAGATATTTCCGCGGCTATTCATGCAATTATCACTCTGTTCATTTAAATGATGCTGTCGCAGAACACAATCGTTGGTTTTGGTACTCTTGCTTGTGTAATTATAGTGATATTTTTCCTGATTTCGTTAAAATCAACGATTTATGATAATCGTATGCTGATTTTAAGGGGATAATGCAGGATGACTTCAGATAAAAACAAACTCGACGCGGTTGTCGCTGAAGCACGCCGTACCAGCGAAAAGCGCGAACAGGGTTATCGTGAAAAAGCCTTAAAAATGTACCCGCACATTTGCGGCCGTTGTAGCCGTGAGTTTGGTCGTGAGAATTTGCATGAGTTGACGGTGCACCACCGCGATCATAACCATGATAACAACCCACAAGATGGCAGCAATTGGGAATTGTTATGTATGTATTGCCATGACAATGAGCACCAGCGGCAGTTGGAAGCGGATCTGGGTAATATGTCAACAAGTGAAGATAAAAGCGCAGCTACGACACACAACCCCTTTGCCGATCTTAAGAGCATGCTGGATAAAAAGTAATTTTATTCTCAGCAACCTATGCTTATTAAAAACGTATCAAATCTGGCCTGCCCGATAGACGCTGCGCAACTCCATGTGTATGGGCAGCAACTCACATGCAAACATGGCCATACGTTTGATATTGCACGACAGGGCTATGTTAATTTATTACCGGTGCAGCATAAGCGTTCAAAAGAGCCGGGCGACAGTAAGGAGATGGTTGCTGCGCGAACACAGTTCTTGAATGCCAGGTTCTATTTACCTGTTGTCGATAAGCTGGCTGAAATAGTGCAACAACAGATTAAACCAACTGAACAAATTTGCGTGTTAGATGCAGGTTGTGGTGAAGGCTATTATTTAGATGCGATTGCGCATTTATTGGAAAGTATAAAAACAGATAATACGCTTTCTTTTATTGGCCTGGATATATCAAAACCAGCCATTATGGCGGCGGCAAAACGCAATAAAAAAATAACATGGATTGTGGGTACAAACAGGCAGCCACCGGTTTGTGCAGCCAGTGTGGATATTATTATATGCGTGTTTGGTTTTCAGAGTTTGGATGGGTTCAGTTATGCGCTTAAACCCGGTGGCAAGGTTATTCTAGTTGAACCGGGGGTGAACCATTTGCAGGAATTACGCCAAGTGATTTATACGGATGTTAAAAAGACCGAATCACCGGGTTTGCCCGTTTTAGACGGCACCGACTTTTCTTTAATTGATAGCGTTGCATTAAAATTTAAAACGGGTGATATTAACCAACAGCAAATCCATAATTTGCTGTTAATGACACCGCATTTTTATCGCGCCAATAAAAAAGGTAAAGAGGCTGCTAGCGAGTTACAAACATTGAATTTAAGCATTGATATGGTGTTAACGGTTTACGAAAAAACTGCCGATGCGTAAAATATTAATATAATAATGGGTAAATAACTGGGAAGAACCACCGACTTGTTCTATTCTTTAATCAGAGTGGTCTTTAATCAGGGTGGTCTTTAATTAAACTGGAACCAAAAATGAAACTAAACTTGCAGCAAGCGGGTGTGGATTTATCGAGTGTTCAAGTGGTTGAAATAATGCCAACACCAGCGCCTGCGGATTATCAGGCTGCAATGGCCATTGCAAACAACAAAGCGCAACAGCAACTGGGCGAGACGATGTTACTGTCATGGTATGACCGGGATCGTGATTTTGAATCGCCGCAACATTCAAGTGAGTGCCATCAGAATAGCGCAATTCCCGGCTATGTGGATTACGGGTTGTCACATGGAGCAGAGTTGATGATTGATATTGATAAGGGACGTTTTGTTTTTTTCTATATGGCTGTTAATTTATAAAGGCGTAGACACTTTGTAAGACAATGACATTTAATATTACCAGCATGCTTTCCCCAGATGTTTACGACCATCCGGTTAAAAGCATCAAGCTTATTGAAACCCATATTTCATGGGTTGTGCTGACGGGTAGTTTTGCCTATAAAATTAAAAAACCGGTTAACTTTGGTTTCCTCGATTTTTCTACGTTGGAAAAAAGACGCATTTGTTGCGAGCAGGAACTGCACTTAAATCGCAGGCTGGCAGCGGCAATTTATATTGATGTTGTTTCTATTACGGGCACAACGGATAAACCACTTATTTCAAAGAAAGGTGATGTGTTGGAATATGCCGTAAAGATGACGGAGTTTCCACAGTCAGCCCAGATGGATAACATGCTAGTGGCCGGTAAACTTAAGCTTGATTATCTAGATGCGATTGCACATCGAGTTGCAGCGTTTCACCAGGGTATTCCGGTTGCGGCGAATGAGTCGGGTTATGGCAACACGGATAGCGTGTACCAGCCTGTTGCTGAAAATTTTGAGCAAATTAGCCAACATTTAAAAAATAATTCATTTATTGATGTTTTGAATAAACTTGAGAAGTGGGGCGATTCTGAATTTGAAAAATTAACCTCTGTATTTAGGCAACGTAAACACAATGGCTTTATCCGTGAGTGCCATGGTGATATGCATCTGCGTAATTTGGTTTGGCTGGATGGCAAACCATTAGTGTTTGATTGTATCGAATTTAATGCATCGTTACGGTGGATTGATGTTATTAGTGATATTGCCTTTTTGGTAATGGATTTACAGGACAGGAAACAGCCTCAACTAGCCAATCACTTCTTAAATAGCTATCTCGAAGCGACAGGTGATTATGCTGGCTTGTCGGTGCTGCCTTTTTATCTTTGTTATCGTGCAATGGTACGTGCAAAGGTGGACGCCATACGGCTGGAACAGGCATTGGAACAACCGGGAAGTACGGCAGCAAAAGAAACCGAACACACATTTTCAGAGTTCAGGTCTTACCTTGAGCTTGCTGCAACCTATACACAAGCAGATAAACCTAAACTGATTATTATGCGGGGCATGTCGGCATCAGGGAAAAGCACCGTAGCTCAACAGCTAGTTGATGCAACGGGGGCTATCCGTATTCGCTCCGATGTTGAGCGCAAGCGGTTGTTTAATATGTTAGAAGCAGATGCCTCCACCGAGATCAATACTGGTATATATTCTGTGCAGGCTTCACAACAAACTTACACAAAATTACTTGAGCTTGCTGAAACAATTATTCTTTCAGGTTACAGTGCGGTAGTCGACGCAGTATTTTTAGATACGGCACAACGCGCACCGTTTTACACACTGGCTAAGCGCTTAGCTGTGCCTTATATTATATTGGACGTGACGGCGCCAGTTGAAGTATTACGAAAACGGATTGTAACTCGGAAACAGGGTGTGTCTGATGCTGACCTTTCTGTGCTTGAACATCAGCTTGCTCATAGTCAGTCGTTGCATGCAGATGAACTAAGTTTGGTTGTTTCAGTTAATACGGCAGAGTCTCTGGATATTAATAAGCTAATTAGTAACATTAATTTATTAGAGTAATAACTGGCCTTCAATTTTATGGTAAATACTGCTTGCTTCAATCAGCGATTTGGCAGTGAGCGTGGGCACACCATAAACCTCAGTGTTAATCCCATACTCTGTTTTTATTTTTTCGAGTAACAGGTCAAAGTCACCATCACCCGATAA
>QIKU01000243.1 GCA_003232015.1 Gammaproteobacteria bacterium | reverse complement strand
TTGCAGATATTTTTACATATAGACACAATAATATTAAGCGGATAAAAAGTAAACATTAATACCGCAAATGCGTGTAGGGTCGTCTCACTATCAGATAAATCGACCACCACGAACAAAGTGCTTCTGCCAGTAGGGAGAGTCCAGCTCGCCAATCGAGACCTGCTTGCCGGATGAGGGTGCGTGTACAAAGCGATTATTGCCTAAATAGATACCAACATGCGATATCCTGCCGCGGTTTATGCGAAAAAATAAAAGATCGCCGCGTCGGATTGATTTTTTGGCAACCGGTTTGCTGGCGGCATATTGGCCTCTTGATGTCCTGGGCAGGGTAATGCCGACCTGCAAATAACTGAAATAGATCAGACCACTGCAATCGAAGCCGGTTTTGGGTGTTTTCCCGCCATAACGATACTTAACTCCCAGCATTGATTTAGCAATGCGGATAACTTGTTCAGACGTCGCCCCATATCGATTCACGGGCTTTGCTGAGAATTTTGTGGGGCTGCTACAGCCGGTGACACTGGCGAATAAAAGGGTGCAAGCGATCACGATTGAGAGTTTTGTCACCATATTTATGATCTCGGGTACATTGCTGAAAAGTCAGGTGATTTAAATTTATTTCACATTAATACTAGTAAATACAAAAGGTAAAGCGAGTAAATTAAAGTAATTTAATAAATATATTACGTGATACTGATCGCATAAAGGCATATTAAAACTACAGGCATCAACCATGGTGACGATAAATTAACCAGTCATGAGACCATAATATGCTGGACACATTAACACAAACCTCGAATTCCGTGTATGCACGCGCCATCCCGCCATCGCAGGAGGGTTCATTGCGCTCAGAGCAACCACAGGACACTCCACAACGGCCGCAGATCGAGGCTAAACGGGCGCAGGCTGAACATCTTCATGAACAAAAAGTTGAGGCCCGACGTGAAGAGCGACGGGAATTGGCGAGCTATCGAGTGCATAGCGAGACAGCGAACTTTTCACCGAAACACTCCCAAAGCCAGCCAAGCCAACTTGCGGATAAATTACTTGAAGCGATGCGTCAATCTCGACAGGAAGAGGCCAGACTGGAACGCAAGCAAGCGTCAAGTGAAGCTTCCAATCGACGGTCACAGCTGGATCGGACTTATCATTCTGGTTACGTGCAACAACCTCGATATATTGATGAGATAGCCTGAGCATTCCATTGAATCGCCGGCCCTGGGGGCCGCGCATTGAATTGCAAAATCGGTTGAGCAAGAACGGCCAACATACGGTAAAATCTCGCGCAGGTAAAGAGGTGATGTATGGCCCGGCGAGCGACTAAAAAAAGCAAAAAAAAACAAACACGACGAGCTCCTCGCCGTAAAAGCAAAAAAAAATCGACGCGCAAACTGCCGCTTCCCGATTTTATGCGGAAAATCTCCTGGCGTAAGTTGCTTGCTGCGACCATTATTATATTTATTGTTTATACAGTTTATCTGGATTTTGTTGTTCGTGGTAGCTTTGAGGATACGCGCTGGCAATTACCGGCCAAGGTTTATGCTCGCCCGCTGGAATTATATGAAAGTCGGCGTTTAAACGCGGATGATTTTGAGCGTGAACTTAATCTGCTCAACTATCGCTATGCATACCAACCCAAAGAACCAGGAAGCTTTCAACGTGATGGTAATGGATTTGATATCGTTACCCGATCTTTTACTTTCTGGGACATAAACGAAATTTCGCAACATATTTACGTTTCGTTTTCAGGTGATCGTATTTCAAAGATCAAGAATATTCGGGATGGCGAAGTGATTGCGCTGTTACGGCTGGATCCGGTTTTAGTGGGCGGTATCTACCCATTGAAAAAAGAAGATCGCCAACTTATTACGTTACAGGATGCGCCAGAATTATTGCCGGAAATTCTGGTTGCCGTGGAAGACCGAAAATTTTACACCCATTTTGGGGTTGACCCTCTGGCAATGGGGCGGGCCTTTATTGCCAATGTTCGAGCAGGTCGTTCGGTGCAGGGCGGAAGTACAATTACTCAACAGTTGGTTAAGAACTTCTTTCTGAGCAATGAACGCACTTTATGGCGAAAATTTAATGAAATAATTATGGCGGTGTTGCTTGATTTTCATTATGGAAAAGATGAAATCATGCAGGCCTATATCAATGAGGTATATCTTGGGCAGGATCGAGCTCACGCGATTCATGGTTTTGGGTTAGCCAGTCAATTTTATTATGCCAAACCGATACATCAACTCAACCTAAATCAGCTGGCTACACTGGTTGCCTTGATTCGGGGGCCATCTTATTATCATCCTGATACTCACCCTGAACGCCTGTTGTTAAGACGTAACCGGATTCTTGATATCCTGGTAGAACAAAAGGTGATCAGCCAGGCTTTATACGCATCCACTAAAAGCCATGATATTAGTATTATCAAAAAAAGGCATGTTGCCGGCGGGCAACATCCTGCTTTTCTGGATTTAGTCAAGCGGCAGCTTCGAGAATTTTATCCAGAGTCAAAACTGCAATCTGAAGGTTTGAAAATATTCACCACCATGAATCCTGTATTGCAACTTGATACCGAGGCTGCAACGAAAAAACGTGTTTCTTCACTGGAACGTAAAAAGAAATTAAACAATAAATTGCAGGCGGCTGTGGTTGTTGTAAACTCGACCAGTGCCGAGGTGGTAGCACTAGTGGGTGATCGTAATCCACGATTTTCAGGATTTAATCGTGCCCTCGATGCAAGTCGTCCTATTGGTTCACTCATCAAACCAGTTGTTTACTTAGCGGCCTTGCAGCAGCCAGATAAATATTCATGGTCAAGCATAATTTTAGACAAATCGATCTCGATTAAAATCAAAGATGAAAATATCTGGACACCGCGCAACTATAATAATATCTCCCATGGTGAAGTCACTTTAATAACGGCGATGACGAAATCCTATAATCAGGCAACCGTGCGTCTCGGTCTGGATGTGGGGTTCCCTGAAATAAATAAAGTCTATAAAAGTTTGGGTGGGCCAACAGATTTACCGCCTTATCCTGCTATATTACTGGGTGCGCAGAACTTAAGCCCGCTTGAAGTTACTCAGTTATATCAAACTCTGGCCGCGAATGGTTTTCGTAGTCCGATACGGGCGATACGCGAGGTATTAGATGTGGATGGCCAACCCTTACGTCGCTATCCTATTAAAGTCGAACAATCGGTCGAGTCGGATTATATAAACGTTATTACCAGTGGCCTGGTACAGGTCACCAAAACCGGTACGGCCAGTGGTTTAACGAAACGGCTTCCCAATCTGCATGTGGCCGGAAAGACGGGCACTACTAATGATACACGGGATAGCTGGTTTGCAGGATTTAGTGGTTCACATGTCGGTGTGGTCTGGTTAGGAACCGACGATAATCAGCCGACACAGCTAACCGGCAGCACGGGTGCTATGCAACTGTGGGCGGATATATTCAAGTTGGCGAATACGGAAAGTCTGAAAATAGAACAAAGTGACAATATCGAAACGCACTGGATCGATTCAAACACGGGCTTGTTATCAAATCCCTCATGTAGTGGTAGTATGCAATTAACATTTATAAAAGGCTCGGCACCTACCAAAAGTGCAACGAACTGTCAGCGCACCGGAGTTCGTGAACACATTAACGATACTGTCGAATGGTTTAAACAAATATTCAGATGAAAAAATTACTCTATTATATAGTCCCATTATTCCTGCTTACCAGCTGTGCAACGACACAGCGGTCGGGTGTTGAACTGCCGGGAGAAGATCCGCAGAAAACGGTTTTACCCGATAAAAACACCTCGAATGCGGTTATCTCCCTAATCGAGAAAGCCAGAACCGCGACACAGCAAGGGGACTATCAACGTGCCGAAGTTTTACTCGAACGCACCGTTCATATTGAGCCTAAAAATGCCAGTTTGTGGCACTATCTGGCAAAATTACGTTTACATCAGTCTCGTTATCAGGATGCGGTGGGACTGGCGCAAAAATCCAGTTACCTGGCAGGCTCGAATAATAAGCTAAAGGCGGACAATTGGCGTATCATTGCGCATTCAAGGCAGCAAATGGGTGATCAGAATGGTGCGATGCAAGCTCAGGATAAAGCCCGACGCCTATCAGGACAGCTCTAAATAGAAACTATAAAAGTCATAATTTAACATGTCGATCTATGATGTCAGTAAGCTTATTGCGCAAACGCGTCGCCTGGCCGCAGACTATAAGCGGGCAACCGGTATTTCGTTGGCGGTTAGCAGTGAAATTGCCAAACACGATGCCTGCGAATTTCTGCAGTTAAAGCTGGCAGACTCTGAGACAGAAGGTGGGTTTGATGCCATCGGCGACTATTCTGACTGGCATGATCTGAAAATTCAGATTAAAGGTCGGGCAATTTTTGATGAGAGTAAATCTGGACAAAGAATCGGGCAGCTAAAATTAGACAAAAGTTGGGATGCCGTTGTGTTGGTATTAATGAATGAAGAGTTTGAAACCCAGGAAATCTATATGGCAAAACGTAGAGAAATTGAGCAGGAGCTTGACGTGCTTAAGAGCAAGCGTCAAAACCGCGGTGCTATGAGTATCGCTCGATTTAAACATCTGGCGCGATTGGTCTGGACGCCGCAAGATGGTATTGTTTGCGATTAAATCATTCCAGGTAAGTATCAAGTTATAATGCTAAATGATGTAAAGCAAATCTTAGGTGAGCAGGGTCCATTAGCTGATCAGATTGATCAGTTTAGTGTTCGCGAACAACAGCAGCAGATGGCCGAAGCGATTCAAATCTGTTTTGAACGAAAACAGGATCTTGTCGTAGAAGCAGGTACGGGTACGGGAAAAACGTTTGCTTATCTGGTGCCGGCATTATGTTCCGGTAAAAAAGTAATTATCTCGACTGGCACAAAAAATCTGCAAGATCAATTATTCAAAAAAGACATTCCACTTGTGCGTCAGGCATTAAAAATGCCGGTTTCATGTGCCTTATTAAAAGGGCGCAGTAACTACTTATGTCTGCACCGACTAAGACAACAACAATCCAACCTTGATAATCTACCGCCGCGGTCAATAACGCAAATTCAGGGCATTAGTAGCTGGGCACGTCAAACTAAATCAGGAGATGTGAGTGAGCATGTTGCGATTCCTGAAGGCGATATGCTTTGGTCCAGAGTGACCTCAACAAGTGAAAACTGTATCGGCAGCGATTGTGACGATTTTCAACAATGTCATGTAATGCTTGCTCGACGTGAGGCTCAGGCCGCCGATCTGGTGGTTATTAACCATCATTTGCTATTGTCTGATATGTCGCTTATGGAGGATGGCTTTGGTGAGCTTTTGCCGACGGCGGATATCTATTTAATTGATGAGGCCCACCAGCTTGCGGAAATAGCATCGAGTTTTTTCGGTATTGGGGTCAGTACTCAGCAATTTATTGAACTGGGTTCGGATGTAAAAAAAGAATACCTGCAACACATCAATGAGTCTAAAAAAATTGATCAGCTAGCAGATTTAGTCCAAAAGGCGGCTCGTGATTTATATCTCGCGTTTGGATCGAAGGCACGACGTTCAGCCTGGAATACCGTTAGTAAGGATCAGAACATAATCGCGCAAATTGCTGAGCTGGATGACCGTCTGGCGGCACTAAAGAACGAATTGCACCCATTATGTGAACGCTCGACGGAAATGGAGAGCTGTTTTTCCCGTTTAGTGGTGTTACAGGGAAAACTACAACAAGTCAGTCAGGATTCAACCCCAGAACATGTACATTGGTTTGAGGTTCATCAACGTTCGGTGTCGATGCATTTAACACCATTAAATATTGCCGATGCATTTCAGGCCAAAAAGCAGAAAAAATCCGGGTCATGGGTCTTTACCTCGGCAACTTTATCGGTATCGGGAGGTTTTGATTATTTTGTACAAGGCCTGGGGTTAACCGAATACCAGTCTCTTTTACTGGAAAGTCCATTTAATTATTCGCAACAGGCGCTTCTCTATTTGCCGATTGGACTACCCGAACCCAATAACGAAACCTATACGGGCAAAGTTATCGATAAAGCCATAGAAGTGTTAAAGAAAAGTGAAGGTCATGCTTTTTTTCTGTTTACCAGTTTTAAGGCCTTGAACCTTGCGCGGGATCGGTTAAAAAAGGAATTGGCTTACCCTTTATTCATTCAAGGCGAAGGTCCACGAGATGTCATTCTCGAACGGTTCCGAAAAACACCGAATGCGGTTTTGCTAGGAACAAACAGTTTCTGGGAAGGAGTTGATGTTCGCGGTGATGCACTAACCTGCGTTATTATTGACAAGTTACCGTTTGCTTCACCCAATGATCCGGTTTTTCAGGCGCGCCTGGATGCCTTAAAAGAGCAGGGCATTAACGCATTCATGTCTTACCAGTTACCCAAAGCCGTGATCATGCTTAAGCAGGGAGTGGGGCGCTTGATACGAGATGCCAGCGATTATGGTGTGCTGATGATTTGCGATCCACGATTGAAGACCAAGGCTTATGGAAAAACATTTTTAAAAAGTTTGCCGGCTATGCCTCAGTCGGATTCGATTATTGATATTCATAATCTTTATTTAAGGCAACGTGACGCACAAGCGGTGAATGAATGAAGATTCTTGCCATCGATACGGTCACTGAAATGTGCTCGGTTGCCTTATTGAGTAATGAGCAGACGTTGTCAATCGAACGATTTGTTCCACAACAGCATACTCAGGTTATTTTATCGATGGTGCAACAGTTATTAGCAGATGCACAACTTGGCCTGTCAAATCTCGATGCCATTGGCTTTTCTCGTGGCCCAGGTTCATTTACCGGACTCAGAATTTGCGCCAGTGTCACCCAGGGTCTGGCTCTTGCTCATGACTTACCCGTTATACCGGTTTCCAGTCTCGCGGCTTTGGCGCAAGGTGCGGTTCGGCTTGATAAACAAAAATTCGTGCTAGCCTGCATGGATGCCCGCAAAAATGAAGTCTACTGGGCCTGTTATCAACTTGAAAATAATCAACTTAATTTGTTCGGTGATGAACAGGTAACCGCACCTTGTGAAATAAAATTGCAGAATAGTCTGAACTGGCATGGTGTTGGCAGCGGCTTCGTGCAATTTTCCGATGAACTAAATGTAGATTCTCTGGTCAATTTGAATACCGTTGAGGCGAAACGATATCCACTTGCCCAGGATATATTGCCGTTGGCAAAAGAAGCCTGGGAAACAAGGAAGACCGATGAAAATAATTTAATTGTTGATGCAAGCTTAGCAATACCAACTTATTTAAGAGATAATGTCGCGATACCCCCAAAAGCGAACTCCTGAAGTGATCGCTTGATGTGAACTATGCCGATGGAGCTGTGTGTGAAAATAATGAAATACAATATATTAAGTTTGTTTTTAGTTGTGATGAGTGTAGTCGCACCGCTGTCCTGGGCCGGTTCGCCCATGATTTATGAAAAGCAGGTAAAAGGGCCGATGGAAAAAACCTATAAACAAATATTTAATGCCCTTGAAAATAATGGTTACTATGTGATTTTCGAGCCTAACATAGGAAAAAATCTATCTCATTTTAAAAAGCGTTGGGGTAAGGACTACAATAAAAATAAACTGGAAGCGATTCGCAGTATGGTATTTTGTAATGGCTGGTATGCCAACCTGATGAGCAATGCCGATCCGCAGATGCTGGCCTTATGCCCGTTACATATTTCTCTGGTCTACAAAGAAGGAATGACTCGAATTTTATTTGTTCGACCTAGTTTGGTGGCGACCGGCAGTCCAGCCGAAAAAGTAGCACTGGAACTTGAACAGGATGTTATTCGGACGATTGAAGGCGGCCTAAAGTAATTAGATAAGGCGTAATTTAAAACGCTAAAATACTAAACGAGCAGATTGTTTAATATCTTTTCGTAAATTGAAGACAGTTTATCAAGTTCCTGAATATTCACATTTTCATCGACCTTATGAATACTGGCATTGACGGGGCCAAGTTCAATCACCTGTGACCCCGTTGGTGCGATAAAACGTCCATCCGAGGTGCCGCCGGCGGTTGATAATTTGGTTTCATACTGACAAATTTCTTTTATTGCGGCCTGTGTTGCGTTAATCAACTCGCCGTGTTCGGTTATAAACGCCTGCCCCGATAAAGTCCATTCAATTTTATAGTTTAGCTTGTGGCGGTTAAGTATTTCTTCAACCAGTGTTTGTAATTGTTGATCCGTAACCTCAGTCGAGAAGCGAAAATTCAACTCAACAACGATCTCCCCTGGTATCACATTGGTGGCTCCGGTGCCGGCATTGATGTTGCTAATTTGAAACGTTGTCGGGGGAAAGTGTGCATTTCCTTTATCCCAGCTATGCGCGCACAGTTCGGTAAGCGCAGGACTGATTGCATGGATTGGGTTATTGGCGAGATGAGGGTAGGCGACATGGCCTTGCTGTCCAATAACGGTCAGGCGAGCGCCCAGGGATCCACGTCGACCATTTTTTATTACGTCACCGACCTTGTTGGTGCTCGACGGTTCGCCGACTAAACACCAGCTAATGTCTTCGTTACGGGCCTGAAGTGTTTCAATGATTTTTACCGTGCCGTCTTTCGCCGGGCCTTCTTCATCACTGGTGATCAAAAAGGCAATGCTGCCTTTTAATGTGGGTTTAGTGGCAAGGAAACGTTCAGTCGCTGTGATCATGGCCGCAATCGAACTTTTCATGTCGGCTGCACCACGACCGTATAAAACACCGTCTTTGATTGTTGGAGTGAAAGGTGGTGATGACCAGTCGCTTTCCGGTCCAGAAGGAACCACATCGGTATGACCTGCAAAAGCGAAACAGGGAGTATCGTTACCAAGTCGGGCCCATAAATTATCGGTTTCACCAAAACGCAGGTGTTCTACCTTGAATCCAAGCGCCACTAATCGCTCAGCAATGAGTTGTTGACAGCCGAGATCGTTCGGCGTCACCGAGGCGCGGGATATTAATGCTTTGCTCAATTTTAACGTGGGTGATTCACTCATCTTACAAACAGCGACTCGTATTGCTTAGCATCAAAACCTACCAGGATTTGCGTGCCCATGGCGAGCACAGGACGTTTAATTAAGCTGGGTTGATCCAGCATAAGTTTAATCGCCTTTGCCTGAGTTACATTCGTTTTATCTTTTTCATCCAGTTCACGCCAGGTGCGGCTGCGTTTATTGAGCAATAACTCTAACTCAACTGTGGTGAACCAGCTTTTTAATTGTTTTGCAGTCAGTCCGTCACGACGGAAATCATGAAACTGATGTTTTACCTGGTGATCATCGAGCCAACGACGGGCTTTTTTGACTGTGTCACAATTAGCGATGCCATAAACGGTGGGTGCGGCCATCAAATATCACGTAACAATTCATTTATGCCAACCTTACTACGGGTTTTTTCATCGACCTGTTTCACGATAACGGCACAATACAGGCTGTATTTAGTACTTCCATCAGATGCTGGTAAGTTACCGGAAACGACAACCGAGCCAGCCGGAATTCGACCGTAGCTTACTTCGTCTGTCATACGATTATAAATTCGGGTGCTTTGGCCAATGTAAACGCCCATAGAAATGACGGAACCTTCTTCGACAATAACGCCTTCAACGACTTCGGAGCGTGCGCCGATAAAACAGTTGTCTTCGATAATCGTTGGTGCAGCCTGTAATGGTTCAAGTACGCCACCAATGCCAACGCCACCAGAGAGGTGGACATTTTTTCCGATCTGGGCGCAGGAACCAACGGTCGCCCAGGTGTCGACCATGGTGCCACTATCGACATAGGCGCCGATGTTAACATAGGACGGCATCAACACCACGCCTGAGGCAATGTAGGCACCACGGCGAACCGTCGCAGGAGGCACAACCCGAACCCCATCAGCGCGGAAATCTCTTGAATTATATTCGGCGTATTTTGGCGTGACCTTATCAAAATAGTTAGTAAACCCGCCTTTCATAAATTCATTGTCTTCAATTCGAAATGACAGCAGTACGGCTTTTTTTAACCATTCATGGACTACCCAGTTGTTACCCTGTTTTTCAGCTACACGCAGTTCGCCTTTATCAAGCAGTGAAATGGCGTCACCAACGGCCTCTTTGACCATGGTGTCAACACGCATTGGGGTAATTTCGGCACGGTTTTCAAAGGCTTTTTCAATGACCTGTTTTAGATCGTCACTCATGTTGCTGGCTCCGGGTTTTCAATTTTAAATATGATTTCGGTAAATTGTGTCTATTTTAACGTGGATTGGCATGCAGTGCCTAAGAATTTTCAATAAACTCGCGGATTCTTTGCGCGGCACGGCGACATTGCTCTAGTTCAGCGACGAGTGCCAGCCGCACCCGATTTGCACCGGGATTAAGCCCATCTGAATCCCGCGAGAGGTATTTGCCGGGTAAAGCGGTTATATTTTGTTGTGCAAAGAGGTTTTTGCAAAATAATTCATCGTCATAGGGAGTTTTCGCCCATAAATAAAAACTGGCATCGGGTTGTTTTACATCAAGGACATCTTTCAGGATATCGATAACAACGGCGAATTTCTCACGGTATAGATCCCTGTTGGCGACGACGTGTTGCTCATCAGACCAGGCCGCAATACTGGCCGCCTGATGATGTGGTGGCATGGCGCAACCATGATAGGTACGGTAACGAAAGAATTGTTGAATCAGCCCCGCATCGCCAGCAACAAAACCAGATCGCAATCCGGGCAAATTAGAACGTTTGGATAAGCTGTGGAACACCAGACAATGTTTAAATTCTGTATTTCCCATCGCCTCGGCGGCTTCCAGCAGTCCAACAGGTGGGCGGGATTCGTCAAAATACAGTTCTGAATAACACTCGTCAGAGACCAGGGTGAAATTATATTTATCAGCAAGTTCAATTAATTGCGATAACATCTCCATCGGCATGACTCGGCCGGTTGGGTTGCCCGGTGAGCATATATAAAGGAGTTGGCAACGCTGCCAGTCATTAGTGCTAACCGCATCAAGATTCGGTAAAAAACGGGTCTGTTCGATGGTATTTAAAAAACGAGGTTCAGCCCCGGCCAGAATAGCGGCCCCTTCATAAATTTGATAAAAAGGGTTTGGCATGAAAACCAGCGAGTTATCACTACAATCAATAAGTGTTTGAGCAACCGAAAACAGAGCCTCACGGGTGCCATTCACCGGTAAAATGTTTTTTTCCGGTTCGATATGGTTACTATTTAGCTTAAATCGTTGAGTTAACCAGCCAGCAATGGTTTGTCGAAGTAAGTCGGTGCCTTTTGTTATTGGATACGTTGATATTCCAGCTAAATTATCAATCATGGCGCGCATCACCCGATCTGGCGCGGGGTGTTTGGGTTCACCTATACTTAAGGAAATGTGCTCCAAACCTTTCGGTGGTACGCAACTTGTTTTTAATTGTGCCAATTTTTCGAATGGGTAGCTATGTAGCCGTGATAAATTTGGATTCATATTCTAGTGTTGTTTTAATTATTAATGGAATAATATTATCAGCTTACAAAAACGATTTCTGATGGGTCAACTATTATAATGCAAGCCAGCCAACAACACACCTCGGTGCTGCCGGTTATAGGATTATTAATTGCCGCAAGCTTCTGGGGTGTATTCTGGTATCCCTTGCGTGTTCTTGAGGCTTATGGCCTCGACGGTATTTGGGCGACCTTATTTATCTATATGGGCACCATGCTGTTTGCTATTCCAGTC
>QIKU01000095.1 GCA_003232015.1 Gammaproteobacteria bacterium | reverse complement strand
GAAGACAGTTCCAACCAGGAGCTTTCCAGTGCCATTTTAAAAGATGTTAACCTCACCGCCCGTATTTTGCGGCTGTCGAACAGTTATATTTATAATCCGTCACATACACGAGTCAACACCGTTACCCATGCAGTCATGTTACTGGGCTTTAACTTAGTTCGGGACATCAGTATTTCTCTGGCCATTATTGATACCTTGTTAAAAGGTAACAAAGAAACCCATATCATGAAATTAATGGCGCGCACCTTTCATGCCGCAGTACAGGCACGGGCGATAGCCGAGGCATTAAACGATGAGTCAGCCGAAGAAATTTTTATTGCCGCGCTTCTTTATAATATCGGTGAACTCACTTTTTGCTGTGTCGACAGCCAGTCAAGTGAAAAACTCATTAACAGTCGGCTTATCACAACCGATGAACGCTATGAGCAAATGCAACATGAAATACTGGGCTTTACTTTTAAAAACCTCACTGAAAAATTAACTCAGGACTGGCAGTTAAGCGACTTATTGCACGACACATTGCATAACTGTAAAAAATCGGATAATCGCTGTCAGCACATACTGCATGGTAATGCGATAGCCGCAGCCGCTGAGCATGGCTGGCAATCACCAGAAACAGACAAGGCACTCGCGGCGCTGGCAAAACATTTAAAGAAAGATTTAGACGAAACAACACGATTTGTTCATGACAATGTGGAGACTGCGGTAGACGTTGCGCGAGAATTTGGTGCCCGTGCAGCAGCAGAGTTTATTCCCAGTATGGACACATCACGCCCGGATAACAGCGTCCCCCCCGAACTGGAAGAACAAAACCGGTATTTAGTGCCGGATCACATGCTGCAACTTTCTATCCTGCGAGAGCTTTCAGGCATACTCAGCAAAAAGCCTGCGCTCAATACCATTTTAACCATGATTCTGGAAGGCATTTATCGTGGCATTGGTATGGACCGCGCAGTACTTGTATTTATAAACCCGTCCAAAACAGAAGCACGCGCAAAAATTGCAGTCGGTATCGAAAGCCATAAAATTCAAAACGACTTTGTATTTAATATACAAATGGATAAACCTAACCTGTTGCAGCAAATCTTAATTTATAACCGAAGCTACTGGATTAAAAATGATGCGGAAGGCCTGCAACTCGCTGACAAAAAAATGAGAAAAACACTTAACACCGAAACATTTTTTATCGCACCGATTTCGGTTGAGAATCAGACAGTCGGCCTGTTTTATGCTGACCGACAACCCAGCAACCGACCGCTTGACGATGAGAGTTTTGAGAGCTTTAAACATTTTACTCAGGAAGCCTGTATTGCTTTAAAATTTATTAAACAAAAATAAAACATGTCGAATATACAGAACAAAATTCGATAAGCATTCACTCAGAAATTGATTTTAGGTATACTACATAGACCCCATCAATTTAACCGAGTCTCCAATGGCCAGCCAAACCAGTTCAACCCCGCTTATCGAGAAACAAAAACAGGCGATTACCCGTAACTTTAATCTTGTCGCTTCAGGTTACGACAATCCGGCACAGCGTTACTTTCCAATGTGCGCCGACCGAATGGCTGAATATCTAAAACCAAAACCGGGCAATCGCGTACTCGACATTGCAACTGGCACCGGCATGGTTGCTACAGCAATGGCACAAGCTGTTCTGCCTGGTGGCCGGATACAGGGTATTGATCTGTCCAGTGGCATGCTGGATAAAGCCTTTGAGAACTTGACAAAACTCGGTCTAAACAATATCGACCTACATGAAATGGATGCAGAAAAACTCGATTTTAAAAGTAACTACTTTGATTATGCCAGTTGTGGCTTTGGCATATTTTTCTTATCCGATATGCATGCCAGCTTAAAGGAATGGCTACGTGTTCTAAAACCCAATGGGCGGCTTATGTTTACCACCTTTGAAGCAAGCGCATTTGGTAACTTGATAACACTATTTATCGAGCAGCTCGCTGAATTTGATGTGGTTATTGATACCAGCAAAGAACGGCTCAGCAACATGCAGGCCTGTGAATCTTATCTTGAACAAGCCGGTTATACCGATATTCAAATTCATAGTGAACAACTAGGTTACCACCTGAAAAAAGAAGATGACTGGTGGGAAATTATTATGAACAGTGCATTGCGAGGCTTCGTTACTCAACTTGACGCGATGCAGTTTGCACAATTTCGCACCCTGCATCTTGATGAAATAAGAAAGTTAATGACCGATCAAGGTATCTGGCTTGATGTGAATGTTATTTTTTCTACCGGAAAAAAACCAACGGAATAACTGAATTAGTCGCCAGCCAAAATTAGTCACCCGTAGGCGCAATACTAAACTCTTTAATTTTTTCATTCTCCATTAAAGCATTCGACAAGTTATAAAATGCATTTTCATTATATGCATAAATTGTCATTTGATATTCAAACAAATTACTTTCATTATTTAACTCAAAACTTAAATGTGACTCTTTCACATTATAAAGATGAATAAACTGCAGCAATGCATCCCGCTCCATAATATCCTGGCGTTTAAAACTCACTTTAAAATGTCCAAAACGCCGGGTTGGCATTTTCCGTTCAATCCAGCCAAAGCCACCTAAAACAACCAGAGTCATAAACGTTGCAAATAAACCTGCACTAAAAAAGCCCATTCCAACCAGAATACCAATCGCCGCTGTCATCCAGATAGAAGCGGCGGTTGTTAAGCCGCGGATAGTTAACTTCTCACGCATAATAACGCCGGCACCAAGGAAGCCAATACCGGTCATAATACCCTGCGCCATTCGAGTGGGATCAACACGTATCGTGTCTACCGGCACACCAGCTAATAAATCCCACTGGTAAGCGGTCAATAACATTAGTAAAGAGGAGGCAACACACACCAGCGAATGGGTGCGTAAACCAGCTGGTCGACCATGAAAAGCACGCTCAAGCCCGATAATTGCACCGGCTAACAATGCCAGACCCAAACGAATTAAAACCACATCATAATCAATCATTGCCCACCCTTTTTCACTATTATGCTTAAATTATGGCTTATATTTACCATTTCTGCAGTTTTAAGTTCGCATTTGTTTGGCTAAGAAATAAACAAGCCGTATAATACGTTTCTTTTTAAAACATGTCAGGTTTAACCCTATGAGTAATCAGGATAACGCGAGTTCACCCCTTGAGGCCACCAGTGAAAATACCAATGAATTGCTACAGCAACGTTTAGCAACCTATCAGGATCACATTGATGAGTTACCGGAACAAACTCACCCGCGTGACCGCGCCTTACTCGAACTTAATCTAGCGGAAACTTTAGTCGGTTTAAAGCGTGGTGAAGAAGGGTGGAAGGTTGCTCGCGCTGCTTTTGATGTTTTTCTTGAGTACCAGTCCTGGCAAGATGCCGTTGAAGCATTGGTGGTTTTATATCAGGCTGAACAGCCTGCATCCATTGTGGCACTTGGCCAGGCAGCCTGGCTAGCTGTTAGTTTTCCAATTAGCCCGGAAACAAGCTTTGCCGTGATGACACATTTAATTGATGAAATGCCATCCAGTGCAGACGGTGCCGCGGTGACGGCCATTGTTGGCCAGTATGTTGTCGACTTACGTGCAACCGATAAAGAACATGAAAATCTATCGTTCCTCACTCGTAATGTTTTAGTCAAGGTTGCCGAATTACACAGTGGTATTAAGTCCCAAAAAGAACTGGATATCTGGCGGCTTAAACTGGAACTTAATGAGCCAGAAAAGTTCTTACCAAGAATGTCATTGGTTATTGGCGCAATTGTTGAAGATAACTGGTGGTTTGATCGCGATAAATTACGTGAATTAATGGATTAGGCAAAGCCAGCTCATTTTTAAGATACACATTGTGAAAAAATTCCCGGCTATCAGCCCGTCTTTCCTTATTATATTAACTGCACTTTTTCTGCTGCTGTTCAATAATGTCAGCTTTTTTTCTAATGTCGTAAAAACATACCCACTTAGCCTGCCAAACCTGGCCTTTATTATTTCGCTAGCTGTCCTGTTGCTCTGCTTTATTATCATTATTCTGGCAATCGCGAGCTATAAATATACGCTTAAGCCGGTATTAATTAGCGTATTGCTTATTTCCGCTGTCGCCAGCTATTTTATGGACAGCTATAACATCATCCTTGATGAAAATATGCTAAGAAACACCCTGCAAACAAATTTCTCTGAAGCATTCGACTTAATCAATATCAAACTTATTATATATTTTCTTATTCTGGGGGTGCTGCCCTCCTACCTTGTTTACAAGGTCAAGGTAAGGGAATATTCCTTTAAGTCTGGATTAATAAACAAGGCTAAACTTATATTAATATCGGCACTCACAATTACTTTAATAATTTTTAGCTTTAGCAAATATTATGCTTCTTTTATTCGCGAGCATAAAATACTACGGTTATACAGTAATCCTGTTTTTTATATCTATTCAACAGGCAAATACATCTCCAGCAGTATCAAAGTAAAAAATTCACCTCTTAACTCTATTGGTCAAGATGCAAAAACTCCAAAAGATGATACCAGCAAGGAACTTATTATTCTGGTTATTGGTGAAACTGTAAGAGCAGATCGGTTCTCGCTGAATGGTTACCATAAAAAAACCAACCCCTTACTTGAAAAAGAAGATGTTATCAGTTTTACAAATATGTCTTCCTGCGGCACATCAACGGCTGTGTCAGTTCCCTGCTTGTTTTCAAAATTTACCCGCGAAGAATATAGTGAAGAGAAAGGGCAAACCTTCGAAAATGCGCTTGATGTACTTTCTCATGCAGGCATTAATGTTCTATGGCGAGATAATAATTCAGACTCAAAAGGTGTTGCTCTACGCGTCAGGCAGGAAAATTATAAAACCAGAGAGCGCAATACTGTTTGTGATATTGAATGCCGCGATGAAGGCATGCTGGTTGGCCTGCAGGATTACATTAACCAACAACAAGGTGATATTCTTATTGTACTTCATCAAATGGGAAACCATGGGCCAGCCTACTATAAGCGCTACCCAAAAAGTTTCGAACACTTTACACCAGCCTGTAAAGATAAAAACCTTGAGAACTGTACTCAGGAGCAAATAAGTAACAGTTACGATAACGCCATTGTATACACTGATTATTTTTTATCAAAAGCAATACAATTACTTAAAAATAACGCTGGGGAATATGAAACTGCTTTATTTTATGTAAGCGACCATGGGGAATCTCTGGGAGAAAATGGCATCTACCTGCATGGCATGCCCTATTTTATTTCACCCAGGTCACAAACACATGTTGCGTCATTTTTATTGGCCGGAAAACAGATGGAAATTGACCTGAAAAAACTAAAACAAAAAGCACAACAGCAGATATCGCATGATAATGTTTTTCATATGCTACTTGGATTATTTGAGGTAAAAACAGAGGTTTATAGTAGAGAACTTGATATTTTTGATTATTTAGAAAAGCATTGAGTTGTCCATTTTTTTAGCGCGCATCTTTTGGCACTTCATCTTTTGACGCGTCATCTTTTGAACTATCCTCTGTCACTTTATAAACAACTTCGGTACGGTTCCGACCACTTGATTTGGCATTATATAAAGCTTCATCGGCACGCTGAATCATTGTCGCTGCAGTATCATTCTCAGCGAATAATGTCAGACCCGCAGAGAAGGATGGCACCTTAATCTTAACGTGGCCATTTTCAATAAAACTTTGCTTTACCCTGTCTCTTACTTTTTCCATTGCCGCTAATGCACCCTGCTCACTTGTGTTTGGAAATAACACTGCAAATTCCTCACCACCGTAACGGCAGACCAGATCATGCTGCCGAAATATGGTAAACAATTTATTTGCATAGCACTTCAATACCTGATCACCTACCGGATGACCGTATTTGTCATTGATCTGTTTAAAATAATCCAGGTCAACCATTGCAAGTGCCAAATTAAAATTGTAGCGCTGCGCCCGCCCTAGTTCATCATCCAGTCGCCGCATAAATGCACGGCGATTAGGCAAGCCTGTCAACTCATCAGTGATACTCAGCTGGCGCACTCGAGCAAGTTCACTGCTTAGATGGCGACTATCCGTTTCAATCATATGAAAATACTTTTTTGCATCATCCAGATTAAGTAACAGCACTTTGTGCGCATCAATCAAACCATCAACATCATCTACTAAAGCCTCACGCAATATTTCAATATCATCAACGGTATTCGCTTCTTTTAAGCCATTACGAATCACTTCCAACATCACACCAAACTGTTCATGTTTGGCAACGGTTTCGTTAATTCGACTGGTTAGCTCGCTACGCACATAACCTGACTTACTGGCCTGTTCAGACAAATAACTTTCATATTCGCCTTGCATCTTCTTATCTGTATTGTCTTTATCAGCATTTATCTTATAATTAGGCAGCAACTCATCAATTAAATCTTCCAGTGGATTATTTTTACCGATAACAACGGGTTCAGATTCAACCGGCACAAACAAATCAGAATGGTTAAGTTGTTCTTTTCTTGCGGCACCGTAATAGTCAAGCAAAGGTAATAATGCGTTACGGATAATTTGTTCATCAAGTACTTCCATTCTCGCCATATGTAACAGGTACATATCAATAAATTTACGTAATGACTGGATCTCCATGCTGCTAAGCGGTTGCTGTAATTGCTTCTGAATAAGTTTAACCTGCAAATGCAAAGAGGAACCTGGAGTAAGATGCTTTAAATACGTTGTAAGGAAGTTTTTAATGATAGTGAGTAAAACCGATTCACGTTTAACATGCTCAGCTTCACCTTCCTGCAGAATACGCTCTATCTGTTTGAAGACAACACTTCCAGTTGTAGAAGTGTTTAATTCATCAATTAAGGATAAGGCACGACGCAAGACAGATGAATCTGCATTTGTCCCGGTTAACGTAGACGATCCTGACGTTTCTAATTCAGTGTCAGTATTTCTGGTTTTCATGCCCCAACCCTTCACATCTTTTATTCTAAAAAAACACAGGCTCGCATCACACAAAATGTGCCGAGTAACAAACCTTTTTTTAGTTATTGGGCAAACTAATTAGTTGAAATTACCCTTTCCTTTATGGGGCTGCAAGTCATATTTATAACTATTTTTTTGTAACAAAACACTCTTGTTATACATTTCAGTTACTTAGAGGAAGTAGTTAAACTAAAGCCACATTTAAAGTATGATGGCGTTTTACTCGCAAACTTACACTAAAGCGCCCGTAGAGGTTTCAGGTTTATGAATATTCAACGCTATGTTATCACTGGTATTTTAACCATTGTTCCTCTGTGGATTACCTGGCTGGTATTTGATTTCTTCTTTTCATATATTATGTTGGTCTGGAAACCCTGGGTTGAGGTTTTTACCCAGGCAATACAACAAAGCCACCCGCATATTTCAAACTGGTTGCTTGCTCCGTGGTTCCAGACAGTCATTGCCAGTGTTTTTACGCTGGTTGCTCTGTACTTACTGGGCTGGGCTGCCAGCCGTGTTATTGGGCGACGAATTCTGAGTTTATTTGATCGACTAATCAACCACATTCCTGTTGCGCAAACCATTTATGGTTCCGTAAAAAAATTAATTTCAGCACTGCGTCAAAAACCAGACAACCTGAACCGTGTGGTCTTGATTGCCTTCCCTTCGCCGGAAATGAGAACGGTTGGTTTTGTAACCCATGTATTTAAAGATTCAAATGACGGCACTGAACTGGCTGCCGTTTATGTGCCCACCACACCTAACCCGACTTCTGGTTATATGGAAATTATTGCGACCGATAAATTAATTGAAACAGACTGGACAATGGATGAAGCGATGACGTTTGTATTAACCGCAGGCTCGGTTGCACCGAAAAATATCAGCCTTTTCGATACAAAACAAGATTAAGCGGGGATTAATCTGGCGCTTGCTTGTCTTCAATTAATCTCGATACTTCTATCACGGTCTGGAATTCAAACAAATCAACCACGTCGATTAAGTCTGGATAAATGTCATCAATTCTGGCATGGATTTCAGCGAGAGCTAAAGAACTGATCCCAATGTCAAAGAAATTATCTTCTGAGCGAATTGCTTTATCTTCAACAACATCATTACAAATGGCCAGTAATTGTTGTTGCAATGCCGTCAGGTTTTCTTCCGCATCGTCATTAGTTGCGTCCTGCGCATTAATGGTTTGTAGTACATCGTTAAAGTCACCGGCCAGATAAGCATCGGCCAGTAAACGCCGCTGCACTTTACCACTGGTGGTTTTAGGAATACGTTTAACCGGCACCACGGTATCGACCTGCAAGCCGGTTTGACTATTCACCAGCTTGGCAACATCCCGCGCTAATGCTGGAAATGCATTTATATCTGCACGATATAAAATAAAAATAACCAGTTCATCTTTTTGCTGTTCCGGGTGGCTAACGCCATAAACAACCACCTTGCCTAATTCCAGTTGTTCATTTTGCATCGCAATGGATTCCAGATCATGCGGAAAATAATTTTGCCCATTGGCAAAAATAATATCTTTGGTTCGGCCGGTAACGACTAATTCATTATTATGCAAGAATCCTAAATCACCGGTATTTAACCAGCCATCCCCGGTCAATGCTGTGGCGTTAGCCTCTTCATTTAAATAATAACCCTGCGTGACACTGGCACCTTTTATCTGGATGTCACCGATATACTCAGCGGCCAGAGTATTATTATCTTTGTCAGTTATTTTAATCTCAATGTCTTTTACGGCAGGGCCTTCTATCGCAAAACTGGCAGCATCTGGGTGGTCAGCATTTACAATCGACACTTTATCGCCCATTAATAAGTCATGTCGGTCTAAATGAATCGCACGGTAATCGGTGGCAAGTTTGGGAAAGGCAACCGCCAGCGTAGCTTCGGCAAGCCCGTACACCGTAAACATGGCATTATATTTCAAACCGTAAGTTGCCAGGCGCGACAGGAACTGTTCGCAAATATCGACTGAAATAGGTTCAGCACCATTATAGATAAGTCGGATGGCACTTAAATCCAGCACCACTTTTTTATCGGCCAGTGATTTTAAATAGTGTTTATAACCAAAATTAGGTGAACAAAGAATAGTGGCTTTATGTTCACTGGCTTTTTGCAACCATAATAAAGGACGACGGCTGAATAAATCCGTTGCCATAATGCATTGTTTCATATTCCATACCAGCATATTGATATGAAAACCGATTAAGCCCATGTCATGCGTCAGCGGCATCCAGCTTAAGGTACAGTCCTGTTCAGTATAGCCGCCACCAATGGCAATGGCGTTAACATTGGTAATAATATTTTTGTGAGTTAACAGCACCCCTTTCGGGTCGCTGGTTGAACCGGATGAAAACTGGATAAAGGCAATGTCATCTGGCTGGACACTGGCAACCTGTCCGGCAATGCTTTCATCAATATCAATAACCGCATCATGCTCTATGGCTTTACCTGCAAGTGTAGCGTACTCAATCTGCATTTCCTGTGCTTGTGAATACTTTTCGAGTCGTTGCAAATTCTCACTACTAATATAAATATAACCATTATTTAATTTATTAAAAATTTTAAATAATTTAGAGCGATGTTCGTCACTAATGCCCACTGCAACTGGCACTGGAACAATACCGCCTAAAATGCACGCCCAGAACACATCAATAAAACGTTCATTATTTTTTAAAAAAATAATAAGCTCATCACCCTGCTTTAGGCCACGTTGTTGAAAATAGGCTAACAAACCTAAAGCTCGTTTTTTTAACTCGGCATAACTCACTACCGTTTCTTTATCTTTACCTTCAATATAGGTAATGGTTTGGTTATGTTGACACTGTGCATTAAATGCTTCGGTCAATGTTTGGAATGTATTCATTGCTACGGTTTACCTTTTGCTGATTTTCAACATAATGGGGTTCTTTGCGCGCATATTAATACTGGCTTCAAGTTCGGGCATTTTATCATCCAGTAATTCAAAACGAAATTTCTGTGCCATCAAACCAATATGGATTTGCATCTCAGCGGTTGCAAAAAAATCACCTATACAACGACGCGGCCCCGCCGAGAACGGAAGATAACAGAATTTATGGCGTTGTTTTTCTTCCTCTGCAGTAAAACGCTGCGGGCGGAATTCATCAACGTCATCCCAGTAATCCGTGTTACGATGCAAATAATACGGCGAAAGAAAAATATCGGCACCGGCTGGGATAAAATAATCACCAACATGATCGTCTTCAATTGCTTTGCGTGTAAAGAGCCAGACAGGCGGGTACATTCTTAACGCTTCTTCAGTGACCTGCTTAATATAGGGGAGCTTTTCCAGGTCATTAAAGCCCGGAGCACCACTTATACCTGAGCGGATCAATTCATCCTGCACAGCCTGGTCAACGTCGCTATACTTTGCAATAAAATACCAGACCCAGGTCAAGGTGATGGCACTGGTTTCATGGCCGGCAACAATCATGGTCATCACTTCATCCAGCAGTTCCTTGTCGGTCATGGCATCACCGGTTTCTTTATCGCGCGCATCGACAAAGACCGAAACAAAATCATTGTATTTTTTAGTGGTGGTGCGCCTTGCCTGAATAAGCTCCAGCAGTAAAGACATTAAAGAACGATACTTAAGCACAACCTTCATATCGCGGGTGGGGTCTTCGGTTAAAAATGCAAACGGGTTTTCGCCAGCCTGTTCCAGCAGTGTGTCTACGTCATCACTGAACAAGAGTCGCAACACAATATCCAGCGCCAGATCGCTGGCCTCATAACTTATATCAATTTCGGTACTGTCTTGCGTAGCTAATAAGGCCGTCCATTTATCCATCTGCTTTAAATTGCATTTCTGTACCATTTCAACCTGTGCGGCTATCATGCTCTTACTAAAAGCTGGCTGAATCATTCTGCGTTGCTTACGCCAGAACTCACCATCACTCACAATAATGCCATTGCCAAGCAGCATTTTAACCCGCTCAAAACCAACACCTTTTTTATAGTTCTGGTAGTTTTTTAGCAGGATATGCTTGATATATTCAGGGTTGTTAATCAGGTAACTGTCACTGCGGCGTGCTTTAGATTTAACCCGTATAATGTCACCGTATTGCTGGTAAAGCTGTTCAAGCAAGACAAAAGAATCATCGTTCGTATTAATGTCATACGCTTCAGTCGGGCCGGGTGGGTTTTTTAGATTATCTTGCAACGATTCGGTCATTTATTGTTAGAAATGAGATATTTATATCTGTTTAAGTTATGTGCTTGACTGTATTTTACAGTGAATTCAAATAGAATACTGGAATGCCGATACTATATTATAAATTACCCCAAAAGAGAATGAATTCGGCGGCATTCTTCTTTATATGAGGTATTATATTCAGGGCAGATTGCCGCGCTATCACAGCAATGACCAAGATATTTGTATTAGCTTTTAAATGCTAATGGGATAGCAGTGACTTTTAAACGAAAAATATAATACCTTAATTAAAGTTGGAATAATGATTTCACGTAAAAAGAAAAAAAAGTTTACCCGGAATATTGCCCCTTTTTTAGTGCGCCTGCTTTTAAATGTGATATGGCGAACATGTAAGGTTATTAAGATTCAGGGGGAACATAATCTTGACGCCTTAATCAAATCAACACAGCCCTTTATTCCCGTTTATTGGCATCAGCATCATGTGTACGGTGCTTATTTAATGCTTAAATTAAAAAAGCGTGGTGTTAATATCGGTTTTTTAATTAGCCCATCAAGCGATGGAGACATGTCGGCAAAAATTGCACAAAAATGGGGAACCGTTGCAATCCGTGGCTCCAGTACCCGTACTGGGGCAAAAGCCTTACGCGATTTATATCAAGCAATAACAAAAGATAAAATATCGCCGGTTAATACTTCAGACGGCCCAACCGGCCCAATTCATGTTTTTAAACCCGGCGCTATTATGCTGGCACAACTGACAAAGAGTGAGCTTGTTCCTGT
>QIKU01000058.1 GCA_003232015.1 Gammaproteobacteria bacterium | reverse complement strand
AAAGTTTTATTTGATGATTATTTTCGTCTTGCCGTGAAGAGCGATCACAAACTGGCAAGCAAATCGGAAATTGGACAGTCCTCGTTATTAAGCAAAGATCTACTATTATTAGAAGAAGGTCATTGCCTGCGCGATCAGGCACTGGAAGTTTGTAGCTTAATGGGCGCTAACGAAGAACAGGACTTTCGTGCAACCAGCCTTGAAACCCTGCGGCTTATGGTAAAAGCCGGCACCGGTATTACCCTGATGCCTGAAATTGCAATTGCTTCAAACATGAGCAGGGATGAAGCCGATATTTGTTATATTCCCTTTAAAGAACCGCGCCCTAAACGAACCATTGGACTGTTCTGGAGAAAAACGCTGGTTAAAAGTGCGGTAATCGATGAGCTTATAAAAATATTTACCCCTAAGTAAGCGCGGCTAACAACTCAATGCTTTATTTTTCTCTGAAATATTAAAGCACCAAAGTGGTTCTGAATAAACAAGACAGTTATTAAATTTGCAGGTGATGTTATTTTGAAAAAATGGCTTGAACAGTTTAAATCACGAGTATTGCAGTTGCTTTTTATCCCGTCTTTGCTTTGGGGAATATTTATGTTCTTTAACGAAGAAATAAATGCCCTTGTTAGCTTGATAGCAGGAAAAGAAGGTGGATGGCTGCACAATGCTGCCGAAAGCACACTGGAACCTGGTTTACTTGTCCTGTTTCTAGTTGTGGTTATCTATTTTTTTTATCGGCTCCCGGCATTTCTTCTTGTTCCTGAATCAATATCTTCAGGTTGGCTTATCATTCGTCTGGTTGTTTATACAGTAATTACAGCGATAGTTCTTGCTGTGTTGCTTGGTTTGGGATGGTGGTTTTTTGTAGAGTCAGGGCAAGACCCCGACAATGTGCAATATGGTATGGCAACGCTGTATACTGCTTTTTTTGGCTCCGCGTTTCTAACACCGGTGTTCACCGTTGTGCTGGTCTGGCTTTCGGCAAGAGCTAAACATCAGCAGACATCTGGCCTGTAATAAGGCTTGTATAAGCAGCCTTATTGACTAAAAAATAATGATAACTTAAAACTATCGTTTCAATTGTAATAATCAATTTATTATATCAAGCTTAATCGTCTATATTGTAATTAACCCATCACAAACTACACTTGATTATGACTACTTTAAGGAGATTAAGATGAGCAAGAAACCAGGACTAACAATGACTAACGGCTGCCCCGTTGCAGACAATCAGAACGTTTTAACAGCAGGAGCGCGCGGCCCAATGCTATTACAGGATGTGTGGTTTCTTGAGAAACTCGCACACTTTGACCGAGAGGTTATCCCCGAGCGCCGTATGCATGCCAAAGGTTCGGGTGCTTATGGCACCTTTACGGTAACAAACGATATATCACAATACACCAAAGCTAAATTATTTTCCGAAGTTGGCAAAAAAACTGATGTTTTTTTGCGTTTTTCAACAGTTGCCGGTGAACGTGGTGCAGCCGATGCCGAGCGTGATATTCGAGGCTTTTCAGTCAAGTTCTATAGCGAGGAAGGTAACTGGGACATGGTAGGTAATAACACCCCGGTATTTTTTATGAAAGATCCGTTAAAGTTTCCCGATTTAAACCACGCCGTTAAACGTGACCCGCGTACCAACATGCGTAGCGCACACAGTAACTGGGACTTCTGGACCCTGTTACCGGAAGCCCTGCACCAGATTACAGTATTGATGAGTGACCGGGGTAACCCGCAAAGCTATCGCCATATGCATGGCTTTGGCAGCCATACATTCAGCTTTATTAATGATAAAAATGAACGCTACTGGGTTAAGTTCCATTTTAAAAGCCAGCAGGGGATTAAAAATTTAACCGATCAGGAAGCAGAAGAATTGATTGGCAAAGACAGAGAAAGCCATCAGAGTGATCTTTACCATAGTATCGAGAACGGTGACTACCCGCGCTGGGACTTTAAAGTGCAAATTATGCCGGAAAACGAAGCGCAGGATTATCGCTTTCATCCTTTTGATCTGACCAAGGTATGGTCACACAAGGACTATCCATTAATTGATGTGGGTGTACTTGAGCTTAACCGCAACCCTGAAAACTACCATGCCGATGTTGAACAGGCTGCTTTTAATCCAGCAAGCGTGGTGCCGGGTATCGGTTTTTCACCCGACAGAATGTTGCAGGGTCGGTTATTTGCTTACGGTGATGCACAACGCTACCGCCTGGGCGTTAACCATAACCAGATACCGGTGAACACACCACGTTGCCCGATGCACAGTTTTCATCGTGATGGCGCTATGCGCGTGGATGGTAACTATGGCAGCACCAAAGGCTATGAACCCAATAGCATTGGTGAATGGCAGGAACAGCCCGACAGTAAAGAGCCCCCACTGGAGCTGAGCGGGGCAATGGATCACTGGAACCACCGCGAAGATGACGATGATTACTTTACCCAGCCCGGCGATCTGTTTCGCTTAATGACAGCCGAACAGCAGCAGGTATTGTTTGAAAACACCGCGCGTTCAGTTGGCGGAGCCGATATCGAAGTACAAAAGCGCCATATTCGCCATTGCTTAAAAGCCGACCCTGCTTATGGCAAAGGTGTTGCAGATGCACTGAATATACCGTTAAGTGAAGTTGAATAACGCCCTGGCTAACACCCATCACCGTGGGTGTTAGCCACATAAAAATACAAAAACCAAAGCACAGCCTGAAGCTGTTCCACGCTATACTTGAAACTATTTGTTAGCAGGGAAATACCGGAACAATGAAAGGTCGAAATATGGGGCGCTACCGCCCACCCGCAGAAAAAAAATCACCTTATATTACTGCACTGGGTTATGAAAAATTACAGTCGGAACTGCAACAGCTTTGGGTACGCCGTAAAGACGTCACCCTGCATTTATCAGCGGCCGCTGCCGAGGGCGATCGTTCTGAAAATGCAGAATATATTTACCGTAAAAAAGAACTGCGTGAAATTGATTACCGGATCCGTTATTTGCAAAAGCGCATGCCGGATTTAACCGTCGTCGACAAAACACCTGATAATCCTGAGCAGGTCTTTTTTGGTGCATGGGTGATACTCGAAGACGATAACGGCAAAAAAGTGACTTACCGCATTGTGGGCCCGGATGAGCTGGATCCACCACAAGGCTACATCAGTATAGACTCCCCCATGGCCCGGGCATTACTCAAAAAACATACCAATGACGAGATAAATGTTGTTACTCCGCAAGGTGAAATTAACTACCTGATATTACAGGTAAAATACCCATAATCCTTTTGTTTTCAAATGCTTAACCATGTTAAAGCAATCCTGAATGGCAGCCGATAACACCTCTAGTTGAGGCTTATACGGGGTAAGCCAGCAGTACCAACAAGGGGTCGAATAATGAAAACTCAAAACAGTTTCAGGCTTGAGTCTAAGCCGCGCAATTTCAAACAATGGCTGGATAAGCACGATACGCTGGTGCTTATTGTACTGGCAAGCACAACCGTTGCCATTTTGTATTTTGTCTGATTAACTCACCAGTTGCTCCCTGAACAAAAAGGGAATGTGTTAAAACATTCCCTTTTTCTATTTCCGGTGGCATAACGCCGTCTACTTGCTAGATAATTTTTGGCCGATAATTTCATTTACTGTATTCCCTATATATTTATACGTTAGAATAGCCTGCTTCGATAGTGCACTTTACTTTTTAACTTTTTTGGATACCTTATGAATTTACATGAAGACCAGGCCAAGCAGTTGTTCGCCGAATACGGCATGCCGGTGCCTGAAAATCGCATTGTCACTCGTGTTACTGACGTTGAAGCGGCTTTGCAAGATTTGCAAACGGCCCGCTGGGTTGTTAAAGCACAAGTGCATGCTGGTGGCCGTGGCAAGGCGGGTGGTGTAAAGGTAACCGACGATAAAAAAGCGGTGATGGACTTTGTTAGCAATATGCTGGGAACCCGACTGGTCACCTACCAGACCGATGCAACAGGCCAGCCGGTTAATCAAATACTTATTGAAGAAGCCTGTGAAATTGACAAAGAGCTTTACCTCGGTGTCGTGATTGACCGTGCTTTACAAAAAGTAGTGATCATGGCATCCACCGAAGGTGGAATGGAAATTGAAAAAGTAGCCGAAACCACACCGGATAAAATTTTAAAAACGGCCATTCACCCCATGACTGGTCTGCAACCTTTCCAGGCCCGCGACCTTGGCTTTGGGTTAGGATTAAATGCAGAACAAATCAAACAGTTTTCAAAACTGCTCAGTGGGCTGGCAAAACTGTTTCATGAAAAAGATTTATCACTGGTAGAAATTAATCCACTGGTGATTACTAAAGCCGGTGACCTGCTTTGCCTTGATGGCAAAATAAATATTGATGACAATGCCTTATATCGTCATCCAGAATTAAAAGCCCTGCATGATGTAACTCAGGAAGATGAACGTGAACACCGCGCTAAACAATGGGACTTAAATTATATTTCTTTAGATGGCCAAATTGGCTGCATGGTTAATGGTGCTGGTCTGGCGATGGCCACTATGGATTTGATTAAACTCAACGGCGCCGAACCGGCAAATTTTTTAGATGTGGGTGGCACCGCTACAAAAGAACGGGTTGCTGAAGCGTTTAAAATTATTTTATCGGATAAAAAAGTAACCGGTATTTTAGTTAATATTTTTGGTGGTATCGTGCGCTGTGACATGATAGCCGAAGGCATTATTGGTGCCTTACAGGAAGTCGATGTCAACGTACCCGTGGTGGTACGACTCGAAGGCAATAAAGCCGAACAAGGTCTGGCATTATTGAAAGAGAGCGGAGTAAAAGCTGAAGCGGTGCAAGGTTTACAACAAGCCACTCAGACAATCGTTAAACTTGTCGGGGGTGCCGCATGAGTGTACTCGTTAATAAAAGTACTAAAGTAATTTGTCAGGGCTTCACTGGTAAGCAAGGCCAGTTCCATTCCGAACAGGCGATTGAATACGGCACCCAAATGGTCGGTGGTGTTACCCCAGGCAAAGGCGGCCAAACAGCATTGGGCTTGCCAGTTTTTAATACGGTTAAAAATGCGGTTGCCGAAACACAGGCGGATGCTTCGATTATTTTTGTACCGGCTCCATTTTGTAAAGATGCCATTCTCGAAGCAGTGGATGCCGGTATTGCACTTATCGTCTGCATTACTGAAGGTATCCCAACTCTCGATATGCTCGAAGCGACTCGGGTGGTGCATGAAGCTGGTGTACGACTTATTGGCCCGAACTGCCCTGGCATTATTACACCTGGTGAATGCAAAATGGGTATTATGCCCGGTTATATTCACCAGGCTGGCAAGGTTGGCATTGTGTCACGCTCGGGTACATTAACCTACGAAGCGGTCAACCAGACCACTGCATTAGGCTATGGTCAGAGCACCTGCATTGGCATTGGTGGCGACCCTATCCCCGGTACTAACTTTATCGATTGTCTGGAACTGTTTGAACAAGACCCACAAACCGAAGCTATTTTAATGGTCGGTGAAATTGGCGGCACGGCCGAAGAAGAAGCAGCTGAATATATCCAGTCGAATGTGAGCAAGCCGGTTGCTGCGTTTATTGCAGGTGCGTCGGCACCGAAAGGAAAACGCATGGGACATGCCGGTGCGATTATAGCTGGTGGCAAAGGTACCGCCAGTGAAAAATTTGCCGCACTTGAAGCCGCCGGTGTGGTCACCGCTAAATCACCGAGTGAGTTAGGTATTGCGATGCAACAAGCCATCAACAACCATTAAGTTAAAAACTATAAAGGTTAAAGATAAAGACAAGGAAGAACGAATGCCTGACAAAGAGAAAACACAGCGTTGTTCATGGTGCGGTAACGATCCCCTTTATATTAAATACCATGACACTGAATGGGGTGTGCCGGTTTATAACGACCGCAAGTTATTTGAAAAGCTTATTTTAGAAGGCGCACAGGCTGGGCTTAGCTGGATTACTGTTTTAAAAAAACGTGCTCACTACCGTAAAGTGTTTGACAGGTTTAATCCGGAAATTATTGCACACTATAATAAACGTAAAATAGAATCATTGTTAAAAGATCCCGGCATTATACGAAATCGGCTCAAAGTTGAAGGCACCGTTAAAAATGCCCGTGCTTTTTTAGAACTGCGTGAAAAACAAGGCAAGTTTAAAAATTTTATCTGGGACTTTGTCGATGGCGAGCCTATTGTTAATAAATGGAAGAATCTCAAGCAACTCCCCACGACCACTGAAATATCAGAAAAGATGAGCAAAGCACTAAAAAATAAAGGCTTTACCTTTGTTGGGCCAACCATTTGTTATTCATTTATGCAGTCGATGGGATTAGTGAATGATCATACGACTCGTTGTTTCCGTCATAAAGAAGTGAACAAGTAATATGGATTTAGATAGCTTTCAGGACGAAAAACTTGAACTTAATGCTGAAGAATTACGGCAGACTTTAAATATTGAATCCGGAAAATTAGCCTGGGAAGAGTTGCAGGTTCACTTTGCCCTTGGAGCCGTTGTTGTTATTGACCCGCAACTGGATCTTATTGATGTTTCAACAAAATTTGTTAATGATAACAAGCAAGCCATTGAAACCTGGATGAAGGCTAAAAAAATAGCCCGTGCAACAGACGATAACGCAAAATACTGGCTAAAAAATAAAACCGAATTCTGGGCAGTGGTGGTTCCCCCCTGGGTACTGGTGCAGGAAACCAGTGACCGTTAATGCCGTTGCTCTAACTCAAAGCCCCGTTGCTTTGCTTCTTTTAAGTCTCTATCCGCTTCTATAATCAGCCCCTTGCCTTTGTATATCTGGCTACGAAGATAATAAGCGGTTGCGATTGAATCTGTATTATTACCAGTAACAATCTTATTTGTCCTTTTTAGAGCTTCGTCAAACTTCTTATTTTGAATTAGCGCACTCACTAAATTAAGGTTAGCATTTATATTGTCTGGCGCCAAAGCAACAGCCTGTCTTAAAGACTTTAAACCCTTTTCCGACTCATTGTTTAACATTCTGGCACTGCCCAATAATTTATGTGCACGCCAGTCATTGCTGTCTAACTTAACCGCTTTTCGCCCATACACCACAGCCAGTGGAACTTGCCCCATATCAATCTGTACTTCACCCATAAGAACAAACATCCCCGATTTTGTTTTACACATGTCAATGGCTTTAAACAAGGCATCTTCAAGTGCAATGAGTTTTTTCACTCTGTTTTCAGATGAGATCTGATACAACTGTTTGTCCAGTTTGTTAAAGCGTGTTTTGCAGTCTTCAGCAAAAACACTGTTAGAAAATAAAATTATAAATATAAAGGAACTTTTTTTAACATCCATAATTATTCTCCATTAGCTCGGTATCTGCATTGGCATGGAAAATATTCTAGCCAATAGCATTCTGTAGAAATTTAATTTTATCGCCGCATTGTCGGCAGGAATATTTTGCTTTCCCCTGTTGAATCATATTGTGGCGACGCGTAGTGATTTCAAACTGCATGCATCCACAGGTATAGGTATGGCGCTTATGTGTTCTTGTCGGGATACCATCCAGCGAATAAGAAAAAGTCCGTTTAGGTTCTACGCCAAACTTTAGCATTAAACTTTGCCACTCTTTGCCGTGTGGTCGCACATTTCGTATGCCATACAGCTGGTCAATAATATAATGCGCGACTTCATGCGGAATAGTTTCGGTAAAATTTTCTTCAGGGTGTTTTGCAAAATGGTAGGGGTTAAAGCGGATTTTTTTCGAGCCCTTGTCAATTTTATACATCCCGGCTGCGCGACCTTTTAAGTCAAATAAAACATTAATGGGCGGGAATTTTTTCTGAAATAAGTTTGTTGCACATTCAATATAATTATCGACTAATGTGATAACATTTTTTTGTTGCATTGCATTAATTGGCAAAATCGTTGACATACTCGGCAGTATATCGGTTTGCAAATATTTTTCTATAGCTGAGCCAGACAACGGTGCAAAATACACTCGCTATTCTGGATTATTATTTAAAACAGTAATGGGATTGGTGAATAGCTTTGAGTTTGGAATAAGGATTTTATTGCCCTCACTGTTTAATTCGGTGTAGCGCAAGTCAATGGCAGCTACCTCGCCTGTATAACCTAAAATTTTAATGTTATTGCCCACTTCAAAAGGCCGGTATAGCAGAATAAGCACACCGGAAAGTAGATTTGATATGGTGTCTTTGAATGCAAAACCCAATGCAAAACCTGTTAAACCGAGGCCTGCAACCAGGGCAGACACATCAATGCCTAACGTTCCAAGCCCACTTACAAAACCGAGTACAATCAATATAACACTGCTAGTACGTGCCAGAAAAAAGGAAAGCTGGCTGTCCAATGATAAACGTGTTGTTAACCGTGTAATAGCACCACTAATAATTTTGGATAAAATGTAAAAGAGGATAAAAATAACCACCACGCCCGCAATGCGCGGTGACCAGAGGTAGGCTTCTTCAAGTAGTTTCTGAATTAAAATATCCATGATTTAAACAGGGGCGCTCGTTAATAATGTGTTATTAATAACACATTATCAGATATCGCTTTCAAACAAAAATTAATATAACTAGCGGCGCTTGTCCCAAAACTGTTTTGCCAGCTGCTCCATATTGTTAGACAGGCCGCGCATTGTCTCCCCCACCGACTCACTGGTTTGGACTCCTTCCACTGTCAACTCCGAAACTTGCTGAATATTAACAATATTCTGATTTACCTCTTTGGCAACGGTGGTTTGCTCGTTAACCGCCGTTGCTATCTGGCTGCTCATTTCATTAATGTTGGTAACCGCGTCATTTATGGCATTGAGTGATTCAACCGCATTTTTAGCCTGTTCCACGCTGTTATCCGCTTGTGAACGACTCTTTTCCATCACCCTCACGGCTTGTTGTGAGCCTGTTTGTATCTGCTCAATCATCTTCTGAATTTCCAGAGTGGAATCCTGAGTCCTGTTTGCCAGTGTGCGGACTTCATCGGCAACAACTGCAAACCCCCGTCCCTGTTCACCGGCTCGTGCAGCTTCAATGGCGGCATTTAATGCCAGTAAATTAGTTTGGTCGGCAATGCCGCGGATCACATTGACCACATCCGTAATGCTTTCGGTATTGCTTTCCAGTTGCCCGATCACTTCACTGGCATGATTTATTTCTTCTGACAATTCATGAATGGACGCCATTGTAGAATGCACCACTTGCTTACTTTTACCAGTTTCAGACTCGGCCAGCGTTGCAGATTCTGCCGTGTGTTGCGCACTGCGGGCAACTTCTTCAATGCTGGCTGACATTTCTGTTACGGCAGTAGCCACCTGTTCGGTTTCACTGTGCTGATTGTTAATGCCCATCTTATTCAGCTCAATAGAAGACATCAGTTTTTCAGCCTGTTCATTAATTCCATGCGTTGAATCTGCAATACGGCCGATAAGCCCTCCGGTTTCCGCTTCCAGATATTTAAAGGCTAACAGTATCTGTCCGGCTTCATCAGTACGCCCAGTATAAACATGCTGTGCAATCGGGTTTTGAATAATAGAGCGCGCCTTGGCAAAGGCCTTGCATAGTGGGTTGATATAACGCAGTGACAGCCCAATCGCAACCACCATACCAGCCAATAAACCTAATGATAAGCTCAAAGGTTCAATGTTGCCCATAAAAAATGGAACGGCAAGTGCTGAAAACTGAGAAGTTATAAGAATCAGCAGCATTTTGTACTTAAACAGTAATGGCCGACGTTTAAGCCATGATGGGATCTTGCCGTTGCTAATTTTTGTATAGAGTTTATCTGCCCGCGCCACCTCCTCCTTAGCTGGTTTGCTACGAATAGACTGGTACTCCACAATATTACCGCTTTCTCCAATCGGTGTTACATAGGCATTCACCCAGTAATGGTCGCCATTTTTGCAGCGGTTTTTAACAAGCCCCATCCAGGATTCACCGGCTTTAATATTATTCCACAAGTCTTCAAAAGCGGCTGGTGGCATATCTGGGTGGCGTACCACATTGTGGTTTTTACCGATAAGTTCGTCCTTCGTAAAACCACTTATATTGAGAAAATCCTCGTTAATATAAGTAATGGCACCTTTAAGATTAGTCGTAGACAGGATATTGGCTGAGTCATGATATTCCAGCTCCACGCCAGTAACAGGTAGATTTTTTTTCATAGCAACTTCTTCTTGTTATGGGGACTAACATTTGCTTACCGCCAGATACGCGACTTAATCGGCAAGCACGCCTGCGCCATCAAATCAAAAGCCTGTAAAATATTAAAAAGTTACTTTTATCCTACTTTTCAATGCTTTAGTGTGTCTTCGGACTTGCAGCATTATTCATAATTATCGGCCAAAATATAATATTCTTTAGTGTTTTTTGCTGTTCGATACGGATAGATGAGTTATTTTCCATGAATAAAAATAATTGATTCGATGTACAACTAATAAGTTGTATACTTTTTGATGTTTATAATTCGGAGCATAATAATGTCAGGTTTTAAACAACACAGCACTGGAAATCGTCGCAGCATATTTTCATTTCTTATCCCACTTATGGCTGTTTTCAGTTTATGGGGTGTTATAGGCTCGGTGTATGCAAAGAACCCCAGCGGCCAGGACATTATTCAGCATATAGAAAAACTATTGTGGGGTAAAACCAGTCAGGGGCGCTATACCATGACCATTAAAACACCTTACTGGCAGCGAACACTGGAGATGCAAACGTGGATGGAAAGACCGCAACGCACCTTTATTCGTATTCTTTCTCCACGTAAGGAAAAAGGCATCGGTTCGCTACGCATCAAAAACGAAATGTGGAATTATTTACCTAAAGTTGAGCGTACCATCAAAGTGCCTCCATCGATGATGTTACAACCCTGGATGGGTTCAGACTTTACCAATGACGATCTGGTCAAACAAAGCAATGTGCTTAATGATTACACCCATAAAATTATTGCTGTTAAAGATATTGATGGCGTTGAATCATATATTGTTGAAGCAATCCCGACAGCAGGGGCAAGTGTGGTGTGGGGTAAACTTATCTACTATGTACGCAAAAAAGACTTAATGCCATTGCGAGAAGAATTTTATAGTGAGCGCAACGAGTTAATTAAAGTACTGGATTTTAGCGCAGTGAAAGAAATGGGAGGCCGCCGATTACCAACGCAATGGAAAATGCGAACCATAAGAAAACCCGGAAACGAAACGCTTGTCGAGCTCAAAAAAGTCACGTTTAATATTGCTATTGATAATAAAATATTTAGCTTACGAAATTTACGCAGCCGTTAAAAAAAGCCGGAAAATACAGATAAGGTAAATCCAATATGTCGATTGTCCGCCTTGAGCAGGTAGTAAAAGAATATCGTCAGGATAGTATTACCGTGCAGGCTTTGCGCAGTATTGATATGACGATAGATAAGGGCGAGTTTATGGCGTTGATTGGCCCCTCCGGCTCGGGTAAAACGACTTTGTTAAATCTTATTGGAGGCCTGGATATACCCTCATCAGGAAAAATCTGGATTGCTGAGCAGGAAATTGGCAACCTGAGTAAGCGTGAATTATCGGTGTTGCGTTTATGGAAAGTAGGTTTTGTATTTCAGGAATACAATCTTATTCCGGTACTCAGTGCATTGGAAAATGTGGAATACGTGATGTTGCTGCAAAAAGTGCCTGACGAGGAGCGCCGCCAACGCTCAATGGCGGTGCTGGCCGAGGTTGGGCTAAAAGGCCTTGAACACCGTCGCCCACAGGAACTTTCCGGTGGGCAACAACAACGGGTAGCCGTGGCTCGCGCCATCGTATCTGAACCGGCGATTGTATTAGCCGATGAGCCCACCGCTAACCTTGACTCGACCACCGGCGCGGCATTACTGGATTTAATGCGTGACTTAAACGAACGCCACCAGATCACCTTTATATTTTCAACCCACGACTCAATGGTAATGGAACGTGCCAAAA
>QIKU01000197.1 GCA_003232015.1 Gammaproteobacteria bacterium | reverse complement strand
GCCCCCCAGCCCAACTTAAATAGCAAGATTCGAACTCCCGACATTATATAATCTAGCGAGTTCGCAATCGGCCGGGCGCGCCATCTTTATCTATTCAAATAAAAATATTTCCAGCCCCCCAGCCCAACTTAAATAGCAAGATTCGAACTCCCGACATTATATAATCTAGCGAGTTCGCAATCGGCCGGGCGCGCCACCTTTATCTATTCAAATAAAAATATTTCCAGCCCCCCAGCCCAACTTAAATAGCAAGATTCGAACTCCCGACGTTATATAATCTAGCGAGTTCGCAATCGGCCGGGGGCGCCAAATCAACTTTGACAAATTGCTCCGAACCGATACAATGCTCACCTGTTACGGCAATAGTCGCGTAGCTCAGTTGGTTAGAGCACTACCTCGACATGGTAGGGGTCGTCGGTTCGAATCCGACCGCGACTACCAAATTCTCTGTAAAACGCCCATCACGACTGCAATAAGCTGCGTATTCGATTTAACAGGGTTTGTGTATTATACGGTTTCTGCAGCAAATTTTGCGACCGGGCTTTATCGACTTCGTTAGTGCGCTCACCGCTAGAATAGCCACTCGCTAACTGAATTTTAATATCCGGGTATTTTTCTCGTACAATCGCCGCAAGCGCATAACGATATCCGAAAGCAATAAATCAATATGTTCTGCTGCCATTATTTCCAGTGCTTGTTCCGCACGCTCTGCACGAAAAATAGGATAGCCCTGTTGAGTTAATATTTCACAATTCGGCCAGAAATTCTCTAAATATTTGATTAATTGTTATGCCATAAGCTTCAACAGCACCATGCAGGGTGTTCTTTGGTACCGTTGTGTTTTTCGTGTAGTTAAAAGTACGGTGTACGCCATTAGACCAATGCACTTCAAATTCTAACTCAACCCGCACCGACTGTTTTCCTGATTGAATAACACGTTCAAACGCAAGTAGCTGAGCTGATATTCGCAAATCCGCATCAGAACTTATCGCCTGCACTACAATATTTTTGGAAATCTGGCTCTGGTTTAAATAATCGCTTAACGCATGCTGGATTAATTGTGTTGGTGCCATTGCCCAGTGATGGTAATGGTAACGTTTTATTTGCAACGGCAATTCTGCATTAGCATAGAGCAGAGCCCGTTCATTATAAATGCCATAAGCATAGACTTTATTGATGGTGATACGTTTATATTTTTCAGCAACATGCTCGGCTGCATCTACCTTTAAAGTATAAAAGCGATCTTCAGGCACACTCGACGGGCTGCCAAAGCAAGCGGCTAATAACAAACTCACCGTAACCAGTAAGCTTAGTCTGATTTTTTTTATTATCGTCACTTTACTTCATCCTTAACCGGTTTACCCGTTAACAGTACACCTGGGTTGCTGCGTATTTGATGCGAAAACTCACTGATATTACGGCTGGAAACGTCGAGGTTGTACATAATCGTTTCCATATTCTGAGAAACGCTGTTCAGTGCTTTGCGCAAATCCACTACTGAGTGGCGAATATCATTGCTATTCTCGGTTAACAGTTGATTAGAGTTCGGCACCAGTCCCTGTAACTGCGCCATAATATTATTTAAACGCGAAGACAGATCCACTAAGTTTGCTGTGATTTTATTGGTATTGCTAATGGTGTTGCTCAGCCGAGAACTATTTTCAGCTGATAACAGCCTGGCCAGCCGTTGTGAAACAGTATTTAATGAAGCAACCAGCTCTCTTGAATCACCCACAATGTCAGGGATATGATTGCCAAACCCATCGACTTGTTTGTTAATGTTTTTAAGTAAAGGAATAAGACCGTCTTTACTTAAATTTGAAAATTCGCCCCCCATGGAGCTAAGCACCGCCATCATATCTAGCGACGGGCGACTGACTAACATACCTTCCGGTTCCAATACATCGGCAGCCGTTCCTTCTGATATATCAATTTGTGCCTCAGCCAGTAAACCGGGCGATACCACTTGAACAAAGGAATCGGTTGGGACAGGCCAGCCAGACTTAACCGATAGTTTTAATTTATATTGTGTTTTGCCATTCTCGCGCAGTGGCGTAATGTCGACTAACTGCCCAACCTTAAAACCACCATAGGTAACAGTTGTTCCCTGCCGAATACCGGATACATTGTTATACATCGTATAATAAAAATCCGTATCACTACCCCGCCCGGTTATTTTTAATAGTGAAAAAACCAGTAGTAGCAACATTGCCAGAGTAAAGCAACCTACGTAAAAATAATTAATGTTATCGCGTTTCATAATTTATCTTTGAATATCATTTAATGTACATATGACTTTCTTGTTAAACGGTTTAAATATTCGTCCGCATCAATTTCTTCATTTCGTGCCTGACGATGCAGTAAACTTTGAATACGTTTATTCGATGAGTTTTTTACTTCATCGACACTACCTGTCATTAATATCTTACCCTCATCTAATACCGTTATTCTGTCTGCAATTTTATAGGCACTTTCCAGTTCATGGGTAACAACTACAATGGTCATTCGCATTGCGTCTCTTAATGTTAGGATAAGCTCATCGAGTTCCACTGCGGCTACCGGATCCAGTCCGGCCGAAGGTTCGTCAAAAAAGAGTAGCTTTGGATCCATCACAATGGCACGCGCAAGTGCTGCACGTTTTATCATACCGCCGGACAGTTCAGCTGGCTTTAAGTCTTCAAAACCAGCAAGGTTTACTACTTCCAGTTTCATTCGGCTCATAATGTTAATTGTAGATTCATCCAGTGCCGTATGTTCACGTAATGGCAGGCGTACATTTTCACCCACGGTTAATGAATTAAACAATGCACCGCCCTGAAAAGCCACCCCCATGTTTTTACGCATGGTGTGCATTTCAGCTGCATTCATTTTTAAAATATCTTTACCCAATAATTGAACCTTGCCCGACGTGGCCTTTTTTAACCCTAACAGACTTCTTAAAAAGGTACTTTTACCAGAACCACTACCACCCATGATCACTAAGATTTCACCACGTGATACCTGCAGCGAAATATCTTTTAATATTTCACGTTCGCCATAGTGGCTAGTTAAGTTTTCAACCTGTATGGCGGGTACATCTTTATCTAACATCGTATTTATCTGCTATCGATTTAAAAAATAGGTGAAAATCATATCGGCTAATACAATCAGGCTTATCGACATAACAACCGAACGTGTTGTTGCTTTGCCAACCCCTTCTGCACCACCGGATACCTGGAAGCCATTACTTAAACTTACCAGTGCAATAATGGCAGCAAAGACCACACTTTTAATCAGCCCCTGGCTTATATCATTTACCGTTAAAATTTCAAAACTGCGTTCTGCATAGGCTGCAAAGCTGATATTAAGATCAATATAGGAATACAATGCACCACCGAGTAAACCCATAAAGTCTCCAAGAATAACCAGCAATGGCAGCATAATTAACATTGCGATGAGAATAGGCGACGCCAGATAACGCACTGGGTTAATGCCCATTACTTGCAGTGCATCGATTTCCTGCGACTCGTTCATTGTGCCAATACGTGCTGCAATCGAAGAACCCGATCGACCGGCCACTAAAATGCCGATAATCAACGGAGAAAATTCTCGCGTTACCGACAACGCAATGCCTAAAATAACCTGTGACTGAGCACCAAATGTTTTGAGTGTTTCAATACCCTGAATCGCCAGCATAATACCAATGGCAAAACACAATATCGCTGAAATCCCTGCCGCATCAACACCGATTTTTCGTGCTTCGTTAACAATAGCACTAAAGCGAATTGCCTGATTACGATGCTTACCCATCACAAGCCAGTAAATACTTTCAATAAATAACGCCGTTACATAACCGCATTCTTCAATGCCACTTACTATTTTGCGACCCAGATTTTCTATTTTGTAAGTAAAAGAAGACACGTGGCTGTTAATGCTTAAGCGCATCGTTAATGCCCGGGTAAAGAGTAAAAACTTTGTCCAGACGTGCTAGTTTAATCACTTGCATGGCCGCTTCGCTTACCGCCGCCAGAGAAAAATCTAAATTACTTTTTTTTGCCATTTGTAATCCTTCGACTAAACTGGCTATGCCAGAGCTATCGATATATTCCACTTTGGATAAATCAACAACAACCGACTTACTTTCCGACAACTGCTGTAATATTTCTTTACGCGCATCTGCCGAGCAATATAAATCAATCTCACCAGCGAGAGAGATAACGCTAAAATTACCCTCGACTTTAGTTGTACACTCCATTTTCCCTGTCTCTCTTATATTGTTTTTGTCAGTATCAATCGATTGCCTAACTGCGTATCTTCATTGATGTTTTCGAAGACCACACTGTCCATAATCTGCTGAATAAAATTTAGCCCTAGGCCACCCGGCCGAACATCTGCCAGATCTTTTGCCTTTATAGTGTTTATATCGACCGCGGGGGCAAAATCTATAAGCTCAAAACGCCATTTTTCGTTACTTTTTTCTATTATTATTAGTATTTTGCCATCACCTGCCCCGGCTCCCGCACCAAAATAGGCATGTTGAATAATGTTCATGCAGGCTTCATTCAGCGCAATCACCATTTCATCAGCGATTGCTTTGGGTACACCATGTTGCAAAAAAATCTGCCGTAGATTATTACGAATTGCCTGCAAGTTAACGGCATTAGCTTCAAATTCAAGTTGTGAAATCAGATTAAATAACACGCTTATTTCTCTTTATTCTAAAATTAACAGAGTCATGTCATCGCGCTGGCCTTTACTGCTTTGCGACAGGTGCTGAATAATAGTATCCAGCCGTTTCTGCACGGGCATATTGTCCAGATTTGCAATTAGCGAGACCAGCCCCATCACACCCAGTTCATTGTCATTAGGTGCATAGCCTTCAGTAATGCCGTCTGAGTAAATATATAAATGGCCCTGCTGCAAATTTACCGAAACTTCGCTGTAGTCCATATCGGGCACAATACCCAGTGGCGGCGTATCCGCTGCGAGTAACTGTATTTTCTTTTCTTTTGCTTTTGGGTTAAACAGGATAGGCGGGGGGTTACCGGCATTAACCAGCACAACATCACCGTTTTCAGGGTTGTAAATACCAGCTACCATAGTCACAAACATGCCACGAATGCTGGTTTCACAAATTTCCCGGTTGATGGTTTTTAATAATTCAGCCGGTGAGTGGTTCTTTTTACCCAGGCAACGAAATAAGCTACTGGTCTTCGCCATAAGCAAAGCCGCATGCATCCCCTTGCCCGACACATCACCCAGATTAAACATAACCCGACCATCATCGAGTTTGAAAAAATCATAAAAATCACCGGACAGTTCTTTGGCTGAAATATTCACCCCATGTACCGGTGTATTGGCATCGTCCAGTGGCAGTAAGCTGGCCTGAATTTCTCGCGCTAGTTCCAGTTCACTATTCAGCGCAGCAGCTAGTTCGTCACGTTCACGCAGGGTTTTTTCTAATGCCCAGGTCAGCTCCTGATAGCTGGTATTTTCTTCGGCCAGACGTACATTGGCGTCACGCATCACTTGTTCAAAATCGACCTGCCGCTCTATTTTTAAGCCTAAACTCACTGCCGCATCGGTAACAAGTGCTGGCAAGGCCTCGCAAATATCTCTCACTTCTTGTTCTTCAATACCCAGAGCCTGGGTTGAGCGGGATATTGCATCCGTTAGCGCTTGCGAGGGATTATTGGTAACAAACACGCTGTTTATCCAGTCAGACGCCTGCAAAATAGCCGCTAAGGCACTTTGCTCATCATTTGGATGAATATGAGCGTGGTGCGCGCCAATCGCCACGCCCAGTGATTCAGGTAACTCCCAAAACTCGGCCAGTTTTTTACCTATTTCGGTGTGGGTCACGGAAAAAATCGCCTGCTCTTGCTGCAAACGCTCAGCCGGTGATAAGTTACGCAATGTTTGCCACTCGTTCGTTTGTTCCGGGTGCAGATAAAATAGTATGAGCAAGCCAAAATCCTGCAATAAACCGGCGGTAAAACATTCGTCCGAATCCTGTTTGACTAAAGCGGCTAGCTGCCTTGCAATAATGGCACGGCGTAAGGAGTCTTCCCAGAAAATCTCAGCATCAAAGTCGGGAATCGCCTCTTTATTAATTGCGTCGTGTATCGAAATACATAACACCAGGTTACGCAAAGTCCGCAAACCAAGTACCGCAACCGCATTGCTGATTGAGGTAACTTCGCGGGAAATACCATACAAAGGAGAGTTGGCCACACGCAATAATTCAGCTGTTAGTGCCGGGTTGGTCTGAGCAATGGCAGAAATTTCGCTACTGGTGACTTCTTCGCGCGCACAGGCACGAATAATCTGTAATGCAGCCTGTGGCGGCGCAGGCAAATCGGTGGGCTTAATCAATTCTAATTGTGTAACCACTGTCATAACTCTCTATATCGGCAGTAATGCAAATTATTAAAGAGCGTAAAGCCAATTTTAGGCTAAAGTTAATAGTATTTAGGTCGTAAAATAAATATGGATGTCGAGAATATTAGCTCAAAAAACAACCAATTAAATGCTAATACAGCGAGTACCCCCCCCAAAATCGGTTTAGTCATGATGGGCGGTGGCGCACGGGCGGCTTACCAGGTTGGGGTATTAAAAGGCGTTGCCGAACTGGTTAAAAAAGGCCAACCCAGCCCGTTTAAAATTATCTCCGGGATTTCCGCAGGTGCCATTAACGCGGCCGCACTTGCCAGTGCAGCACATAATTACCGGAAAGCCGTGTTTCGCCTGCTCACTATCTGGGGTAATTTTCATTGCGACCAGGTATTTTATACCAGTGCGGGCGGCATTATTAAAACCGGCGCCCAGTGGCTCATCAGCATGATGCTCGCCAGTTTCGCTAAAAACAAACCGCTATATTTACTGAATCGCGAGCCGTTACATGAGCTCCTAAGTAACTACTTACATACTCGCGGTATTCAACGCAATATTGATAATGGCCACTTACATGCCGTTAGCGTAACGGCGTCAGGTTATTCTTCAGGGCAAAATGTAACCTTTTTTCAAGGTGACCCAACAATTGAAAGCTGGAAACGTGCTCGCCGCATTGGCTGCCGTGAAAAAATTAATGTCGATCATCTGATGGCCTCCTCGGCCATCCCATTTATATTCAGCCCGGAAAAAATTAACCGTGAATTTTTTGGTGATGGCTCGATACGCCTTATTGCGCCACTCAGTGCCTCGCTACATTTAGGCGCAGACCGGCTGATGATTATAGGTAATCGCAAGGAAGGCGACGATTCAGCACAACGTATTAACCAGGAACATTCTCCCAGCTTTGCCGAAATTGCATCACATGTTTTAAACAGTATTTTTCTTGATAGTCTAGAAGCTGATCTGGAACGCTTAACTCGAATTAACAATACCGTTAGTAAAATCCCGGATCACGCCATTATTGAAAACGACATACCACTACGTAATGTTGATACCTTAATGATTTCACCCAGCGAAGATATTGGCAAGCTCGCAGCCCCCTACGCCAATGATATGCCTGCATCCATTCGTATGCTGCTTAGGGGTATTGGTGCCATGCGCACAGAAGGCTCCAGCCTGATGAGTTACTTGCTATTTGAAAAAGGCTATTGCCGGGATTTAATTGATCTAGGCTTTGAAGATACTATTGCAAAAAAAGATAAGATTAAAGATTTTTTAATGTTATAAATAAAAATTTAACCGCAACGAATACCTGTATACATTATTCAAGATGCCATAAACTTAAAGCCGGCCAGTAAGTGATAACCAGAACCGCAAATAATAAAATAAACATAAAGGGAATGGTGGCATGGTAAATTTCAGTAATGGGTTTTTTAAAGCGATAACTGGCAATAAATAAATTCATTCCAACCGGTGGTGTAAAATATCCAACCTGCATATTCGCCAGAAATATAATACCGAGGTGCACCGGGTGAATACCAAAACCCAGTGCCACTGGCGTAATTAACGGGATCATAATAACCAGCGCAGAATATATATCCAGAATGGCACCCAGTGCCAGTAAAAAGATATTAAGCAGTATTAAAAAAGTGTATTTACTGTCTATATTCGATTTTATCCATTCAAATAACCGAGTTGGTACTTCGGCATCAATCAAATAGTTGGTGAGCGCTAGAGCCACAGCTAAAATCATCAGAATACCGCCAACCATAATCATTGAGGTATGCATCACTTTGGGTAATTGTTTTAAGGATATTTCCTTATAAACAAAAACCTCAACAATAATAACGTAAAGCGCTGTAACAGCGGCGGCTTCTGATATAGCAAAAAAACCTGAATAAATGCCACCTAATACAAAAAAAGGTAAGGGTATTTCCCATTTCGACTCACTTAAAGCAGCGAGTAGTTCTTTTTTATTAAATTTACTTCTTGGAACAGGATCTTTGCGCGTTACCCATAAACTCCACATCACCAGTAATGCAATCATTAATACCGTGGGAAACAAACCTGCCAGAAAAACCTCTTCCATCGTTACCGTTTGTTCAAGACTAAGCTGCTGCACAATAACGACATATAAAATAAGCGGCAATGAAGGCGGTAATAACAAGCCCAGGCTGCCGGATGTTGTGACCAGACCTAAACTAAATTTTCCTGGGTAACCTGCCTGTCTCAACGCCGGCAATAACAAGGCACCCAAAGCGACGATGGTAACACCGGTAGCACCCGTAAAAGCCGTAAATAAGGCGCAGGCGGTTAAGGTAACAAAAGAAAGATTATTCGGCACCCAGCCAAATAAGGCTGTCGACAAACGAACCAAACGATCCGAAGTCTTCGATTCACTCAGTAAGTAACCAGCAAAGGTAAATAAGGGCAGTGCCAGCAACAACGGAGTATTGGTGATTCGATAGATTTCAATCGTAATAACGGACAGATCAACGTCACTTGAATAAAAGCCAAGCATTGCAACCGCTAATATAATTGAGAATAACGGCGCACCAAAAAAAGCCATCACAATCAGCAGTAAAGCAATAAGTGCAATGGTCATATTGGTTTATTCAGAAATAATAAAACAGTAGAAATAAGATAGCGCAGTGAAATATTAATAAAAGCAATGGGAATAATCACCTCGGCTACCCATACCGGAACTTTTGCAAAAGCGATTGCCCCGTCCTGATATTCGATGATGACAAAGCCAACGCTATACCAGGCAACAATACCGCATACCGTTGCGGTAAATAAAAATACAGCCGCCTGCACATAAGGTTTTGCTTTTGCCGATAAATACTTCAGGCCAATTTCAATATTAATATGTTCGTTATTACGGCTGGCATACATTGCGCCAAACATACCTATCCATAGCACAATAATACGCAGCAGAACATCACCCCAGACAATCCCAGAGTCAAAAAAATTACGCAGAAATATTTGTAATATTGCCAGTGCAATGGCTGTGAACAACATACCAATAAGGATAAAATCTTCCAGTTTTAGCAGCGCTGTTCTTACGGAATTTAAAGTTTTTAACACATGAGCTCTTTAAATTATTTCTTATGGAATTTTTTAATCAAAGCATCTACTTTATTTACAATATCCTGACTAACCCGACCGGACTCAATCATTTTCTGTTGTGATTTTTTTGCATACATTAGCCATTCTTTAATCTGGCTAGCCGATGGCCTTATAAATTTTACACCCTGTTTTTTTAAAGCGGCAAGTGCAGCTTTATTGTCATTTTTATTAATCACATCCAGCTCTTTAAAAACACGGGTCATGACTTCGGTTATTATTTTCTGGTCATTTGGCTTTGCTTTATTAAACGCCTTATTACCTATTGCAAGCACGCCGTACGAATAAAGAACAGGGAGATCCGTAATATATTTAATCTGCGTATACCATTGCAATGCAAGTGCGCCAATCGGGGATGCTGCAATGGTATCAATTAAACCGGTTTGCAAACCTGCCAGCACATCACCTAATGGTAAAGGAATAGGGGTTACACCAAATGCACTCACGGCCTCCAGCGCAACTTCATCGTTAGCCGGTATCCATGCTTTTTGCTTGCGTAGTGATTCAACACTATCGACTGAGTTTTTAGATGACATCACATACGCAAAACCAGACTCAGCAAAACCAAACGTAGTAAAGCCGCCTTTTTTTAAACCTTTTTGTATTGTTGCATCAAGGCTCTGACGAACATATTTAATTTCTGCAGGTGAACGGTACTTCATTACCAGCGAATAAATCAGGTTATCTTTATAAAACCGCGTCATCGTTCCACCCGTAAAGGCACCACCATGCAACTGGCCAATACGAATTTTACGCAACACCGCATTACTGTCACCCATAACGCCACCGGGGTAAAACTTGAATTTAACACGGCCATCGGTGCGTTTTTTTATTTGCTTCGCACCATCTCTTAATTTACTCATCCAGACAGAGCCATCCGGCGACAGGGTTGCCATTTTAAAAGTAACTGCCTGTGCCGCATTCGAAAATAAAGCGACACTAGCGCATAGCATTAAAGTATAGATTCGGTTCATTGTTTTTCCGTTCGTTATTCTTTTAAAATTGTCACTGCTAAAAGTAGTCATCGCTAGCGGCTAAAAGTTCTTCAGCTCTGGATTGAGCCAGTGTATTCATTAAAGTTAAGTCATGTGCTACAGGGTTTGAAGTTAAAACTTCATTGAGTAATTTATCATGCAGTTCTTTATTAAAAACAAGTTTTGCATATTTCTCGGCATAGAGTACTTTGGCCATTAAGTTTGTGTCTTTCGATAAAACAATGGCACGCTCAAAATGCTTACGGCCAACCTCCGGTTTGCCACCTAATGCCGCTGGTAACAAGGTAGATAAAACGGCTGCATATAAATGCACGCCGCCTTGCTTATAGTCAGGATTAATTTCAAGTAATTTTTTAAAAATAATTTTAACCCGCGCCAGTTCGGCAACGGCATTCCAGTCTTTACTGTTTTTTTGTATCCAGCCCGCCCAGGTTGTACCAAGTGCATACCAGTTGGCGACATCATATTCGTCTATGGTTGATAACAGATTTTTAAATTCATCAAAGGTGGCTTTGCGCAAATTACAGTAATCGGAGTTACTAATACAAACGGCTCGCAGCGCATAGTCCAGTGCATGGGTTGACATTTTACTTGCGCGCTTTGCATCTTTTACAAAAACACCCGCATAGGCACTGTGCAAAACAGCCGCCGAACGAAGCAACGATTCATTGCCTGAGCCATCTCTTAAAAAGCTGCTCACTAATAATAAATAAGATGGCGCGCCATCGGCCACTGTTTTTGGATCGTCAGAATTAAGTATGGTACTTGATAAATTTTGTGCCATTTTACTGGTTAGCGGCGAAATAATGTAAGAGCAACCACTAGTGAGGCTAAGCAAAATAAAGCCCGCAAAAATAGCCTTTATTTTTGCGTAACGGTAAATCCTGTTTTTGGGTGAATGCCACATAATTATATATAAAGGTATAAACAGCGAATAATAGGGATTTTAGGACAGCAGGTAAAGCCCTTCGTTCACGGTTTTTGAATTAGCACACACCGTTATGCAGCAGAATCTTAAAAAAGCTCAATATCGTTATCTTCTTTGTAATTTTCACGCGCTTCTTTTAAAATTTCCTCGACTGACTTTCCCGCTAAAATGGCATCGAACATCGCTAAGTCAGAATCGAGCGTGTATTTTGACTTAATCATTTCCTGTAAGCCTTTCCACTCATACGGGTCGTTAATACGGGTATCGTTATCCACCAGCGCGGTCATTTCACTCAGACTTTTGGAAACATGCACCAACCGCTGTGTTAATCTGTCGTAAAACTGAAAGGCAATAATGGCTTCATTCACCTTTGTAGAAACGGCCGTCCAGTTACGTAAAATGGTGCCCTTGATACTGCTTTCCGGCAAATCGCTGGCAGCCGTTCCCATGGTTGAAATACTCGCAGCCAACGAGGTAAAGGAGTTGGTTAGCGTACCCACCGAATCTTCGCCATCAGACATCGCATGTTCCAGACGTGCAACCGATAAATTCAGCATTTTTACGGTTTCACGGATATGGCTCCAGTCTATTGAT
>QIKU01000100.1 GCA_003232015.1 Gammaproteobacteria bacterium | reverse complement strand
TTGGCCATCGCAAACAGCACCATAAACGCGGCAAAAACAGGCATCGTGTTCACAACACCGCCATAATCATTTATGTTTCGGGAGTGCATACGGTCATACATCACACCAACACAGAAAAACATCGCGGCCGAAATAAAGCCATGCGATATCATCTGCACAATAGCGCCTTCAATACCCATCGCAGCACCGGCCATGCTGGCGTCTTTTTGAGCGATGGCGAAAATAATAAAGAAGCCAAGTGTGACAAAACCCATATGTGAAATAGAAGAATAGGCGATCAGTTTTTTCATATCTTGCTGAGCCAGTGCAACAAAACCAATATAAACAATCGCTATCAACGATAGTGTAATCATTAACCAGTCAAGTGAGGCACTTGCATCGGGGGTAATCGGTAAAGAAAAGCGCAAGAAACCATAGGCACCCAGCTTCAACATTATCGCGGCAAGAATAATTGAACCACCCGTAGGCGCCTCAACATGTGCGTCAGGCAACCATGTGTGTACTGGAAACATCGGGATTTTCACTGCAAACGCAAGTAAGAAGGCAATAAATATCAGTATCTGTGTTTCCAGATCCAGTTTAAACGCATGAAAATCAAGAATTGCAAAACTGCCTGACTGTACTGCGAGGTACAGTAAAGCAATTAACATAAAGACGGAGCCAAAGAAGGTATAAAGGAAGAACTTAATCGTTGCATAAACACGATTGGGGCCACCCCATATGCCAATCACAATAAACATTGGAATTAGCATGGCTTCCCAGAATACATAAAAAAGCGCCGCATCTAAAGCAGCAAAGACACCAATCATCAGGCCTTCCATAATAAGGAATGCCGCCATGTATTGTGCAACACGGGTTTTAATCACTTCCCAACTGGCAATAACAACGATCACCGTTGTAAAAGAAGTTAAAAGTATCAGTGGCATGGATATACCATCAATGCCAAGGTGGTAATTAATATTAAAACGTTCAATCCATGACATGTTTTCAACAAACTGCATGGTTGAAACTTGTGTATTAAAATCCGTATATAAAGGTAATGAAAGCAGGAATGTTACAATAGACACAACCAGCGTTAACACTTTCGCTTCCATTGCATTTTTGTCACTGCCGGTTGCCAATACCAGAATGCCACCGATAACAGGTGTCCAAATCACTAAACTTAATAAGGGCCAATCCATAAACATTTAAAACAACCTTTATTTTAACGGATATACAAAAATAAGTAACAAACCACACAAACCGACTATCATGGCAAAGGCATAAGTATAAAGATAACCTGTTTGCATGCGCCGTAGTATCAATGATACCCAGCCAACCGTTTTAGCCGAACCATTGATAACAAAACTATCAATCAATTTCACATCCATATATTTCCAGAATATTTTACCCAGCGCACGACTACCACCTGCAAATACGACTTCGTTAAACCGGTCAAAGCCATATTTGTTAACCAGTATGGTGTGCAGTAAAGAAAAACGTTGCTGAATCACTGCGGGAATATCTGGGCGTTTCATATAGAGGAACCAAGCTGTGCCAACACCACCCGCAGCAAGCCAGAAAGGTAAGGTAAAGACTGAATGCAACATCATTGCCCAGGCAATGGAACTCGCACCATCAAAGATTTTGGCAACTTCACTTAACACATCATGTTGAGGCAAGACGAAAATGGCATCACCAAAGAAATTACCAAAGGCCATTTCGTCAACATACAGATAACCTATGATCACAGATGGAATAGCCAGTAAAATTAATGGCAAAGTTACTACCCAGGAAGGTTCATGCAAATGTGAACGTGTGTGCTCATCCATACGCTCTTTGCCATGGAACACCATGAAGTATAATCGGAAACTATATAAAGCAGTAATAAATACACCGGCTAATACTGCAAAATAGGCATACGATGCACCCGGTGTTGTTGAAAGCCCGACCGCTTCAATAATAGAGTCTTTTGAGAAAAAACCGGCAAAACCCGGTGTACCAATTAAAGCAAGCGAACCTATCATGGTAGTAATCCAGGTAATCGGCAAATATTTACGCAAACCACCCATTTTCCGCATGTCCTGCTCATGGTGCATCGCAATAATAACCGCACCTGCACCGAGGAATAATAAGGCTTTAAAGAAAGCATGCGTCATTAAGTGAAACACTGCCGCACCATAAGCAGAGGCACCCAGAGCAACGGTCATATAGCCTAATTGTGACAGTGTTGAATAAGCAATTACGCGTTTAATATCATTCTGCACCAAACCCAGCAGCCCCATAAACAAGGCGGTGGTTGCACCAATGATCATCACAAATGAAAGTGCGGTCGTTGAAAGTTCAAACAAGGGCGACATACGTGCCACCATGTAAATACCGGCAGTCACCATGGTTGCGGCATGAATTAAAGCAGAAATAGGCGTTGGGCCTTCCATTGAATCCGGTAACCAGACATGCAACGGCACTTGCGCAGATTTACCCATTGCACCAATAAATAACAGAATACAGATAACGGTGATAACCGACCATTCCTGATTCGGGATAATACTCATTGTCAGGTTGTTTACTTTATCTACATTATTAAAAACAGTGGCATAATCAAGACTGCCGAAATACATTAATACAGCAGCAATACCGAGCAAGAAACCAAAGTCGCCGACACGATTAACCAAAAATGCTTTTAAGTTTGCATAGATTGCTGTTGGTTTTTTATACCAGAAACCAATTAACAAATAAGAAACCAGACCAACCGCTTCCCAGCCAAAGAACAACTGTAAGAAGTTATTCGACATAACTAGCATAAGCATCGCAAAGGTAAACAAGGCAATATAACTAAAGAAACGTTGGTAGCCATCATCGTCTTTCATATAACCAATAGTGTAAATATGAACCATTAAAGATACGAAAGTAACAACAACCATCATCATCGCGGATAGCTTGTCAATCAGAAAACCAATTTCAAAACGAATACCATCACTGACCAGCCAGGTATAAACAGCACCATTAAAGGTTTCACCACCATCAATAATAATATCTTTAAAAACATATACTGAAAGGATAAAGGCAATCGCAACACCGGCAATAGCAGCAACATGTGCTCCCGCACGGCCAACCACCTTACCGAACAAGCCGGCAATGATTGCACCAATCAACGGCGCAAGTACTATCCATATATAAACTGTTTGCATATCTTCAAGCACAATAAAGTCCTATCAACTTTTACTATTTACCCGTTAAGAGAGTCTAATTCTTCAACATCAATTGTTCGCTTATTGCGGAACAACACAATCAAAATAGCCAAACCAATTGCAGCTTCTGCTGCTGCAACCGTTAAAATAAAAAATACAAAAACCTGCCCCGCTATATCGCCCAGGTAATATGAAAAAGCAATAAAGTTTGTATTTACCGCTAACAACATCAATTCAATCGACATCAAAATAACAATAATATTCTTTCTATTTAAAAAAATACCGGCCACACTAATACTGAAAAGTATCGCGCTAAATATTAAATAATCTGACAGTGCCATTGTTTTCTACTCTTTAAATAGTTACTTTTTAGCTTCAGTTTTCATGTCGATAACACGCATACGATCGGCCTGCTTCACTGCAATTTGCTCTGCTGGATCCTGACGTTTTGTTCCCGGACGACGACGATGTGTTAAAGCAATCGCTGCAATAATCGCAACCAGTAAAATAACGGCTGCAATCTCAAAAGGATAAACATAAACCGTATACAGAACCCGCCCAAGTTCACGCACATTACTGTAATCAGCGGCATGCCGTGCAGGAGCTGCGAATTGTTCTAACCCAAAATGGGCCGGCCCCACAACCATAATAAGTAGCACGGCCAATAAAATAGCAACGAGTAAGCCAATGGGTAAATAACGAATAAAACCTGCCCTTAGCTGCGCCATGTTGATATCCAGCATCATCACAACAAAAAGGAACAACACCATTACCGCACCCACATAAACAAGCACCAGTGTTATCGCCAGAAATTCGGCTTCCAGTGTTAACCAGATTGCAGCTGATAAGAAAAACGTTAGCACTAACCATAATGCTGCCTGAATAGGATTTTTTGCTGTAATCACCATTAGCGCACTACCAAGAGACAATGCGGCAAAAAAATAGGTTATGTACTGTACTATATTTATTTCAAGACTCATCTTAATTTACCGATACTGTGAATCGCTAGCGCGTGCAGCTGCAATAGTTGTTTCATACTTATCACCCACTGCAAGTAATTTTTCTTTTGTCATATACAAGTCACCACGCACTTCGCCGTGATATTCATAAATATGCGTCTCAACAATAGAATCTACTGGACAGGATTCCTCGCAATAGCCACAAAAAATACATTTAGATAAGTCAATATCATATTTTGTTGTACGGCGTGTACCATCATCACGTTGTTCTGACTCAATCGTAATGGCAAGTGCCGGACAAACGGCTTCACACAATTTACAGGCAATGCAACGCTCTTCACCATTCGGGTAACGGCGCAGCGCATGCAACCCCCGAAAACGCGGCGAAATCGGTGCTCGTTCTTCCGGGTACTGCAATGTCACTTTACGTGCAAAGAAGTAACGCCCGGTAAGTTGTAAACCTTTTAGCAGTTCAATAAGAAATAAACTTTTAATAAATGCTTTCATTATTATAATTCCGCCACTCTTAATTCCACCAAGGTGGCAGACCTGCCAGGACAAATATGCCAACTACTAAAATCCAGACTATGGTAACGGGGATAAATACTTTCCACCCCAAACGCATGATCTGATCATAGCGATAGCGCGGGAAAGTTGCCCGAAGCCATAAGAAGAAAAACAGGAAGAAGGCAATCTTCAGGAAGAACCAGATCATTCCAGGAACCCATGCAAACCATAGTTCCAGATTAAAGGCGACCCCTAATAAATTAAAATTAATCCCCTCAAAAGGCGATAACCAGCCACCCATAAACATCAACGCAGCCAGAGCTGCAATTAAAATCATATTGGCATACTCAGCTAAAAAGAAAACCGCAAAGGTCATACCAGAGTATTCAACGTGGAAGCCCGCCACAATTTCAGATTCCCCTTCGGCTACATCAAACGGTGCACGATTTGTTTCCGCAACACCGGAAATAAAGTAAACGATAAACAAAGGAAACAACGGTAACCAGAACCAGCTTAAAAAGCCCATTCCCGCCTGTGCTTCAACAATATCACCAAAGTTCATGCTCCCGGCTGCCAGTAACACACCCACTAGCGCAAAACCCATTGCAATTTCGTAGGATACAATTTGTGCCGCAGAGCGCATCGCTCCCAACAAAGCATACTTGGAGTTAGAAGCCCAACCCGCAATAATAACGCCGTAAACACCGATGGATGTTATTGCTAATATATAGAGTAAAGCCGCGTCCACATCGGCTAATACTTTTTCTGCATCAAACGGAATAACCGCCCATGCCGCTAGTGCGGGGGCAATAGAAAGGACAGGTGCAATCAGGAATAAAAACTTATTGGAACCCGTTGGAATAATAATTTCTTTAAACATCAACTTCATTGCATCGGCAATGGGTTGTAACGAACCACGGAAACCAACGCGAGTCGGCCCCATACGTACTTGCATGGCACCAATAATTTTTCGTTCAGCTAATGTCAGGTAAGCCACGCATAACATGAGCGGTAACATGATAATGACAATTTTAATCACGATAATAACCACAGCCACTAAAGGCTCTGGTAAAAACGTTGTAAAAAATGAACTTAACCAATCAAACATATTATGAACTCTAACTATCTCTTATCGTTTTAAGCCAGTGAAATTTTCACTAACTGTTATTGCTAAACTGTTGTTACTTCCACGCTTCCATAGCCATCGGCTAAAGCCGTTGTTTCATTAATTGCAACTGCAACTAATGCACTGTTATCAGCAACACCCTCATCAACAATCACTGGCATTGTAATCGCATTTCCGTTTTGAACTATTTTTACTGTTCCATCTTGTTTTAAACCTTGTTGTTTTGCTAATGCTGCATTCACAATCACGCTATTATTAACAACTTCATTCGTTACCTGTAACGCTTGCGACCTGCGCACAAGGCTATCAACAGAATAAATGGGTAATACGCCAATTCGTTCAACACCAGAAACTTTAGTGACGACTTCTGATGATGCCGACCACTGGTAGTCGCGTTGAGTTGCAGATGATGTTTGTATTTGCAGTTCAGAGCGAACATCACCCACACTCACAAAATCAAAACCAGCTACTTCAAACAAGTTACCCAACACGCGCAAGACTTTCCAACCCGGACGAATATTAGACTCGGCGGTAACGCTGGCATTAAAATTTTGCCATGTGCCCTGTGCATTAACATAACTACCGGCTGTTTCTGTAAAAGCGGTAATCGGTAATAAAACATCGCTATAGGCTTTTGTCGTGTCAGACGCAAACGATGCAAAACTCACAACAAAGTCAGCATCGGTCACAGACTGTAATGCGGTAACGGAAGAAGCGCAATCATATTCCGGCTCTACGTTAAATAACAAATACGCATTCAATGCCTGCGTTGTCATTGCATAAGCATCTAAACCTTCAGTTACATCAGAACCGGCTGTACCACGATGAGAAACGGCACCCGCTAACCATGCACCCGCTGAATTAGCACCATCGGTTAAATCACTTAACGGGCAACCGGCTAACCTGGCAACCGCATAACTTAATGCATAACAATCTGAAAAATTATTTTGTAAATGTGCTTGTGTGCCTAATATAACAACCGCATTCTCTGCCTGCTTAAGTGATTCTGCAATGGCTTTATGTTTATCTGTTACTAGTACACCTTTAACTAACTTATCTAAACCCGACAGTTCATCGGCTTTTGCACCGGAATCTAATAATGCTTTTGCGACGGCCGCTAAATCAGCAACCATTTTAGACGGTGCACTTACAATGTTAGTATTCAACTTAAAGTTAAAATCATAATCCAGTGGATTAATTGCCATCATCGTCGCACCTTTACGATTTGCCTTGCGTAAACGGTGTGCGGCAATCGGTTGGTCTTTACGAATGTACGAGCCCACTAACAAAGCTGCATCCACATTTTCAAGATCGGCTATATTAATATTTAGCGCAGGATACAATGGCGCAGCTGACTGATTATTAAAATCAGACTGTCTTAAACGATGGTCAATATTGTTAATGCCTAAACCACGAAGTAATTTTTGTATTAAATACATTTCTTCAGTGGTTGCATTAGGTGAAATCAATCCGCCAACTTTATCTTCGCCATCTTTTTCAATAACGGTTTTAATACCTTCAACCGCGTAGTTTAATGCTGTTTGCCAGTCCACTACTTTCCAGTCATTGCCCTGTTTAATCATGGGTTGCTCTAGACGATCAGCCGCTTTTAACCCCAGGTAGCTGTAACGGTCACGATCAGATAACCACATTTCATTAATTGATTCGTTTTCTTTTGGTAGTACGCGCATCACTTCGTTACGGCGTGTTTCAACAATCAGATTAGAGCCAATACAGTCATGTGCTGCAATACTTTCTGATTGGGTGTTTTCCCAGGGGCGCCCATGATAGCGATAAGGCTTGGACGTTAATGCACCCACCGGACATAAGTCGATAACGTTACCGGACATTTCTGAGTCCACCGTTCGGGCAACATAGGTTGATATACGCATATCTTCGCCTCGCCCCGTTGCACCGAGTTCCATAATACCGGCAATTTCCTGACCAAAACGAACACAACGCGTGCAATGAATACAGCGTGTCATTTCGGTTGCGATTAACGGGCCGATGTCTTTATCTGCAACTACACGCTTGCGTTCAGTGTAACGTGATTCGGATTTACCAAAACCCATCGCAATATCCTGCAAATCACATTCGCCACCCTGATCACAGATAGGACAGTCAAGCGGATGGTTTATCAATAAAAATTCCATCACACTTTGTTGGGCTTCCAAAGCTTTAGGTGACTGGGTAAATACTTTCATGCCATCAGTAACCGGTGTTGCACAAGCGGGTAAAGGCTTCGGTGCTTTTTCAACTTCAACCAGACACATACGGCAGTTCGCTGCGACCGATAGTTTTTTATGGTAGCAAAAACGTGGGATAGTAATGCCCGCATCATCCGCAGCTTCGATCAGCATCGTGCCATCTGCGACTTCAAGCGGAATACCATTAATTTCAATATTAGCCATACTGTTCAATAACCTTACGCTTTACTACCGACCATGCACTTACCATGATCAATATGATATTGGAATTCATCACGATAGTGCTTTAAGAAACTTTGCACCGGCATAGCTGCTGCATCGCCTAATGCACAAATTGTTCGCCCTGCAATACGTGTTGCAACACTCGCTAAAAGTTCTAAGTCTTCCTGCTTGCCATGCCCATGCTCTATGCGATGCATCACACGTGACAACCAGCCGGTACCTTCACGGCATGGCGTACACTGGCCACAGGATTCTTCATGGTAAAAATGCGATAACCGTGCAAGCGCACCGACCATGCAGGTTGTTTCATCCATTACGATGACCGAGCCCGCGCCTAACATAGAACCGGCTTTTGCAATCGAGTCGTAATCCATATCCATATCCATTGCAATTTCTGCAGGAAGAACCGGCACCGAAGAACCGCCTGGAATAACAGCTTTAAAGGTATGGCCATCACGAATACCACCGGCCATTTCTAATAACTTTGAAAATGGTGTCCCCATGGGCACTTCAAAGTTACCGGGATTTTTAACATGCCCCGACACACAAAATAATTTAGTACCACCGTTATTAGGCTTACCTTTTTCAAGGAACCACTTGCCGCCTTTTTCTAAAATAACCGGCACCGAGGCTAAGCTTTCTGTGTTGTTAATTGTTGTAGGTCGCCCATACAAACCAAAACCCGCAGGGAATGGGGGTTTAAATCTTGGCTGGCCTTTTTTACCTTCGATGGATTCAAGCAATGCGGTTTCTTCACCACAAATATAAGCGCCCGCACCCAGATGTGAATACAAATCAAAGTCGATACTGGAACCTTTAATATCCGAACCCAATAAACCGGCTTCGTAGGCTTCTTTTAATGCACCTTCAAAACGTGTAAACGGTTCCCAAAATTCACCACGAATATAGTTATAACCTTTGGTTGCGCCAATCACATAACCGGCAATGGCCATGCCTTCGATCAGTTGATGTGGGTTGTAACGTAAAATATCCCGATCCTTACAGGTGCCCGGCTCACCTTCGTCCGAGTTGCAAACAATGTATTTCTGACCCGGTGCGGTGCGTGGCATAAAGCTCCACTTTAAACCGGTAGGGAACCCTGCACCACCGCGACCACGTAAAGCCGATAACTTTAACTCTTCAATAATTTCTTCGGGCGGCGTTTTTTCTTTTAATATTTTTTGCCAAACAGAATAGCCACCCACACTTTTATAACTTTCGAGTGTATGCGGATTATCTAAATGCAGGGTACGGAAACAAGTTTCACCAACCAGGTTAGTATTACTCATGATCCCCCCTCTTATCGTTATTTAATTCTTTTGCTGACATATTATTTTTTGGCTTTTATCTTAGCTTCAATCAAGACTATCTAAAATTTTATCAATTTTTTCTGGCGTTAACTTTTCATAGTAGTTTTCACCAATCTGGAACATCGGTGCATTCACACAGGCGCCTAAACATTCCACTTCTTTTAATGAGAATTTACCGTCATCGGTTATCTCACCAAAATTAATCTTCAACTTATTTTGCAGATGATCGACTATTTCATCTGAACCATTCAGCATGCAGGAGATGTTAGTGCAAACACAAATTTTATGTTTACCCACCGGCTTTAATTCATACATTGAATAAAAACTGGCAATCTCATAAACCGCAATGGATTCCATTTGTAAATATTCTGCGACCGCATCGATCAGATCTTCTGTTAAGTAACCAGCATTTTGATCCTGTGCAATACGCAAAGCCGACATCACCGCGGACTGTTTTTTATCTGCTGGGTATTTTGCAATCCACCCATCAATTTCTTTGCGTGACGCATCGGTTAACAGTGCAACTTTATTAGTGTCCTGGTGTTTGTGTAACATCATCGATCAATTTCTCCAAACACGATATCCATCGTACCAATCACGGCAACCACATCAGCAAGCATATGCCCTTTGGTCATTTCATGCATTGCTGATAAATGCGCAAAACCCGGTGCACGAATTTTTAAACGATACGGTTTATTCGCACCATCCGAAACCAGGTAGGTTGCGAATTCACCTTTAGGGTGTTCAATCGCGGTATACACTTCACCTTTGGGTAAAACAAAACCTTCGGTAAAAAGTTTAAAGTGATGTATCAAGGACTCCATATCGCCTTTCATATGCTCACGACTCGGCGGTGTGAGTTTATGATCATTTAACATCACCGGGCCGGGGTTCTGGCGCAACCAGCTAATACACTGGCGGATAATGTGAGTGGACTGACGCATTTCTTCAACACGGATCAGGTAACGGTCATAGCAATCGCCTTCAACGCCCACAGGAATATCAAAGTCAACTTTATCGTATACTTCATACGGTTGCTTCTTACGTAAGTCCCATTCAATACCTGAACCACGTAACATTGGCCCGGTAAAACCTAAATTCATTGCACGTTCGGGTGAAACCACACCAATACCCACGGTGCGTTGTTTCCAGATGCGGTTATCCGACAACAGAGTTTCATATTCATCGATACAAGCCGGAAAACGGTCAGTAAAGTCTTCAATAAAATCAAGTAATGAACCATCACGGGCTTTATTTAAACTTTCCGTTTGTGTTTCGTTGCGGTATTTGGTTTTCTTTTCGTAACGTGGCATCTGCTCTGGCAAATCACGGTACACACCACCAGGGCGATAATAAGCCGCATGCATACGCGCACCGGATACAGCCTCGTATATATCCATTAAATCTTCACGTTCACGGAAGGCGTAAAGAAAAACAGTCATTGCACCAATATCAAGGGCATGGGTACCTAGCCACATTAAGTGGTTAAGAATACGAGTAAGCTCATCGAACATTACCCGAATATATTGCGCACGTTCGGGTGGCGTGACATCTAACAATTTTTCTAATGAGAGGACATAGCCATGCTCATTACACATCATCGAAACGTAATCGAGCCTGTCCATATAAGGGATGGTCTGATTATACGGTTTGCTTTCAGCTAACTTTTCTGTGGCACGGTGTAATAAACCAATATGTGGATCGGCGCGTTCAATGACTTCACCGTCCATTTCTAATACCAGACGCAATACACCGTGTGCCGCAGGATGCTGCGGGCCAAAATTAAGTGTGTAGTTTTTAATTTCAGGCATCGCCATCTCCTGCTTCATTGGCGTCTGAAATGGCCTTAAGTGCCAGCGCAGCTTCACGTTCCGCATAACGGTGATCGTCACGGATCACACGCGGTTGATTCACACGCGGGTCAATCGAAACAGGTTGATAAATAACTCGCTTTTGTTCTTCGTCATAACGCATTTCAACATTACCGGACAAAGGAAAATCTTTTCTGAAGGGATGGCCAATAAAACCATAGTCGGTCAGAATACGACGTAAATCAGGGTGGCCATCGAAAACAATACCAAACAGGTCAAAGGCTTCACGTTCAAACCAGTCAGCACCACTCCAGATATCAATAACTGAAGCAACAACAGGTGGCTCACCATCAAAATAGGTTTTAACACGGATACGGTGGTTATTTTTTATCGATAGCAACTGGTAAGCAACAGCAAAGCGCGGCCCTTCCCATTGCGAATCATCATAGGCACTGTAATCCACTCCGCAAATATCAACCGCTTGTTCACAATGGAAAGCGGCCTCATCGTGAAGTATCTGACACACTTCGTGTACGTCGGCATGATTAGCAATCACGTTCACTTCACCATGCGCCACAATCACGTCACTTACTTTGCCGTTCAGGCGGGTGCGTAATGTTTCGGCTAATTTGTTGTAATAGTCAGACATAAATGGATATCACTGTACTCTTATTCTGTTGTGCGTGGTTGCGATCGCATTGTACCGGTGGATATCTATGTGCCGGGTTGCCCGCCAACAGCAGAAGC
>QIKU01000071.1 GCA_003232015.1 Gammaproteobacteria bacterium | reverse complement strand
AAAAATATCTCTTGGTCAATACTCAGGTAAAGGCCGAAAAGAAATCAACCAAGATTTCCATGGCACTCATATTCCCAAAGAACCACTACTTAGCTCAAAAGGGATTGCAATAGCACTCGCTGATGGCATTAGCAGCAGCCATGTTAGCCAAATAGCAAGCAAAACAGCCATTACCAGTTTTTTAGAAGATTACTATTGTACTTCTGAATCCTGGTCAGTAAAAACAGCCGTGCTACGTGTATTACTGTCAACAAATTCTTGGCTCTATTCACAATCCCGTGCTAGCCAATACCGTTATGAACTTGATAAAGGGTATGTCTGCACCTTTAGCACATTAGTACTTAAATCAACTACCGCGCACATCTTTCATGTTGGTGATAGCCGAATCTATCGTTTATCAAACCATCAACTCGAACTGCTTACTGAAGATCATCGACTATGGGTGTCAAAAAATAAAAGTTACCTGCAACGTGCACTAGGTATGAAGGATCATATTGATATAGAATATCAATCACTCCCTTTAGATGTTAATGATATTTTCATTTTAGCAACAGATGGAATCTATGAGTTTGCAAATGAAAAATTTATTATCGACACTATAAGCGAACATAAGGACAATCTAAATGATGCCGCAAAAATTATTTTTGACAACGCCTACAAAAATGGAAGCGATGATAATTTAACTATTCAAATTATTAAAGTTGATCAACTTCCATTGCAAAATATTAAAGAAGTCTACCAGCAATTAATAACTTTACCCTTTCCGCCTGAACTCAAACCTAGAATGTTATTTGATGGTTATGAGATCATACGAAACATTCATCTCACAAACCGTAGTCATATTTATCTTGCTACCGATACCGAAACAAAAGAACAGGTTGTGATTAAAGCCCTGTCGATTGATCTTCGCGAAGATGCCGCTTATCTTGAACGGTTTCTTATGGAGGAATGGATCGCTCGGCGCATCAATAATGCGCATGTGTTAAAAGCTAGCCTACAAACGCGCAAGCATAACTACTTATATATTGTCGCTGAATATATTGAAGGGAAAACATTATCGCAATGGATGATAGACCATCCTGAACCCGATATTGATACTGTTCGTAATATTATTAAGCAAATTTCAATTGGCTTACATGCCTTTCACCGTCAAGAAATGCTACATCAAGATCTCAGACCAAATAACATCATGATCGATAAAACAGGTACCATTAAAATTATTGATTTCGGCTCAACTCAAGTTGCGGGTTTAAAAGAAATAACGTCCCCTCTTAATCAACAAAATATACTTGGTACAGCCCAATATACTGCGCCAGAATATTTTCTCGGTGAAACAGGCACATCTCGTTCAGATATGTTTTCTTTAGGTGTTATTACCTATCAAATGTTATCTGGCAGGTTGCCTTATGGCGCTCAAGTGGCACGAGCACAAACAAAATCAGCCCAACGAAAGCTCATTTATCAATCTGTACTTGATGATGATCGTACAATCCCCGCTTGGATCGATGAAGCTATTAAAAAAGCCATTCATCCCGATCCCTGTAAACGCTATGAAGAAATAACCGAGTTTATCTATGATCTACATCACCCAAACAAAACTTTTTTAAATAAAACACGGCCTCCTTTAATAGAACGAAGCCCTGTTCTTTTTTGGAAGAGCCTTTCTTTTATTCTCTTCATTACTGTTCTTATATTACTAAGCACACATCCCGATATAAGTTAAATAATCGATCTCGAAAGCCGCGAGAGTCAGGTCTTGCCTTTTGTCCTTATGATACGACTTACTCTCAAATAGTGTAAATGAAAATAACCACCAATTTCATTCATACTATAACCACCACTCATATAGGCTTTACTGATAACCTCATCTCTTTGTTTGTATTTTCTCTCATAATCTATGAGTTCTTTGCTATGGGGCGTTTTTGCGATGAGGCTATTTCACTTAAGTCTTTATCTGGCATCACCTTACATTGCTTTTCATCAAAAAACTGTCTAAAACAATTCAGGGTTTTTACTCTGACCCCAAACTACCAAATAACGGCAACCAAATTGTCAAAAACACCATTACCAGAGTCATTCCCGGATTACGCTGCACTTCATCCAGGCTACTTGCTACTTGCTGTTATTAGCATTTTCTTATCTTCACGTTTATTGCTATTTCTTGGTGTTTTTCCCTTTACCTTAGCTTTTTATTCTGCAACCATCATTAAAAATAAAAAAAGATGTTGGTACGTGTCACTCACGACTAAAACATCAAGTACTTGTTGTCAGTAAAAATAATAAAAAAATACTGATAAATCCTAAATAAAATAAGGGGGAATTCGTTATGGTTACACCCGTACAACATCACCAACCCGGTATTCAGCCTGATCCGTTACCTTTTGTGGCTCCATGCCATCAACTTAAAACAACGGCCGCTTTTCACTGGATTAAACTCGGCTGGCAAGATTTTAAACGCGCTCCACGTCAAAGTATTACCTATGGTTTTATCATTATGTTGCTAAGTTATATCTCCAGTTTCTGTGCATTGGAATTCGGTAACTTTTATTCCGTGCTTTCATTGGTATTAAGCTTTCTTCTGTTAGGCCCCATTATTGCCATTGGTTTATATTCAATTAGCTGCCAGTTACAGGAAGGTAAACAACCCGCTTTGGGTTATTGTTTGCGAGAAGGCCGCCTCCACTTTGGTAATATCGGAGTGTTTAGTTTGATGTTAATGGTGGTGTTTTTAATCTGGGCACGCGCCGCATCGATGTTGCATGTGTTTTACCCGGCTGAATCAGGCGCCAGTTTCGAAAGCTTTATAACCTTTTTAAGTATTGGCACCAGCGTCGGTGCCGTTTTTGCCTTTATTATTTTTACTGCCAGTGCATTCTCATTACCAATGATTATGGACAGGAAAGTAGACACCGTAACCGCCATTATTACCAGCATCAATGCTGTACTACACAATAAAAAAGCAATGCTGGTGTGGTCTATTTGTATATTTTTAAGTGTGTTATTAAGTGTAGCCACTGCGCTTATCGGTCTGCTTATCTTTTTGCCTGTTATAGGCCATGCAACATGGCATGCATACAAGGAAACCATTGATGCCAGCCAATGGCCGAGGCATGTTTAAACATAGTTTGCGGGCAGAGTAAAAATAAGTTTGCAAGGGGTTTTTACTTTACTCCCAAACTACACATCCGCATAACGGCTTGCATCACCCAGCCAACGTTGGATAAGGGGAGCTACATTTTTGGGATGCTTCCGTTCCAGCTCTTCGGCAGCGGCACTGGCTTTTGGAATAAGCGCGGCATCACGTTGTAAGTCGGCAATTTTTAATAATTGTAACCCTGTTTGCCGAGTGCCTAATACTTCACCGGGGCCACGTATGTCTAAATCTTTTTGTGCTATTTTAAAACCATCATTGGTTTGGCGCATAGTGTCCAGCCGGGTTCGCGCATTTTGTGATAACGGTGCGCGATACATTAATACACAGGCACTTGCTTGTTCACCGCGCCCGACCCGGCCGCGTAACTGGTGCAGTTGTGACAAACCCAGACGTTCGGCATTTTCAATAACCATTAAACTGGCATTGGGTACATCGACGCCCACTTCAATCACCGTTGTTGCTATGAGTAACTGTAACTCGGTATTTTTAAAAGCCGACATTACCTGTTCTTTTTGTTCAGATTTCATTCGGCCATGCACCAGGCCGATTTTTAAATCGGGGAAGGCTTCACTTAATTCATTATAAGTATCTTCGGCGGCCTGGCATTGCAAAACTTCCGACTCTTCTATCAAGGTGCAAACCCAATATACTTGCCGACCTTGCTGACAGGCTTTGATAATACGTTCGATAATTTCGACCCGACGTGTATCCGGCAGTACCACTGTTTCTACCGGCGTTCGCCCTGGCGGTAGTTCATCAATAACAGAGCAGTCCAGATCAGCATAAGCTGTCATGCTGAGTGTTCTCGGGATCGGGGTTGCCGTCATAATCAGCTGATGGGGTGCACGTTGCTCGCCATGCTTATCACTTACCCCCTTATTTCTAAGTGCCAAACGCTGATGCACACCAAAACGATGTTGCTCGTCAATAATCACCAGGGCTAAATTTTTAAACGCTACCTCGTCCTGAAATAAGGCATGGGTACCGATGGCAATGCTTGCCTCGGCTGATTCGATTAAAGCCATGGCCTCACGGCGAGGTGCGGCTTTTAACTTGCCACTTAACCATGCGACCTGAAGATCCAAAGGTTTAAACCAGTTTATGAAATTAGTGTAATGCTGCTCGGCCAGAATTTCTGTTGGCGCCATAATGGCAACCTGATAACCAGACTCGATTACCTGCAACGCAGCAATGGCTGCCACTACAGTTTTACCGGAACCTACATCACCCTGCACCAAACGTTGCATCGGTGAAGGTTTTAATAAATCATCTTCAATATCCGCAATAACTTTTTTTTGTGCATTGGTTAATTCAAACGGTAAATTGGCTTTAAAGGTGTTGGTTTTTTCTTGTGGTGATTTAATGATGCAAGCCGGTTTTTCTTTTACTCTTGCACGTAATTGCCGAAGACTCAGTATATGGGTTAACAGTTCTTCAAAAATCAGGCGCTGTTTCATCGGGTGTTGATTGTCCTGCAAATCAGATAGTGATACATCCAGCGGGGGATAATGCACAAATTGAAGTGCTTCTTTTAAGTTTGAGAAGTTATATTTATTCAGCAACACTGTCGGAAGGTAGTCATCCAGAATTAACGTACCTACATTCAATAAATCAAATGCATTATTCACCATGTTGCGCAAACTTATCTGGTGCAGACCTTCAGTAACAGGATAAACAGGGGTGAGTGTTTCCTCTACCGCCTCGGTTAAACCAGCCTTTGCCTGCGTTGCAGATAAAATACTGTACTCAGGATGCGTCATTTCCAGATGACTGCCACTGCGGCGCACTTCACCAAAACAACGGATGGTTTTGCCGCGTGCTAAATTTGATTTCTGACTTTGGGTAAAATGAAAAAACCTTAACACTAATAATGCTGAGCCATCACGCACCCTGCAAATCAGCATACGCTTGCGTGCAAATTTAATTTCGGTGAGTTCAATAACGCCTTGAATAACTGCATGGTCACCCACGCGCAAGCTACCAATGGGCACAATGCGAGTGCGATCTTCATACCGATAAGGCAAATGGAATAATAAGCCCTGTGCAGAAGTAATCCCCAGTTTTGCCAGCTTTTCAGCGACTTTAGGGCCAACGCCTTTTATTTTTGTTATGGGGGTTGGTATTGTAATATTTTTAACCGCGGAGGACACGAAGAATACTAAGGAAAATAATTTTTAAAAGTCGCCAATTTTAATTAAAGTCTTTCTTTGTGTCCTTCGTGTCCTCCGTGGTTAAATTTTTTATTTTTTAATACAGGCTTACTCAATAACCATCACTGCATCCATTTCAACCTGCGCATCTTTTGGCAAAGACGCTACACCAATAGCAGCCCGCGCAGGATAAGGCTCTACAAAATATTCGGCCATAGTTTCATTCACAACCGGAAAATGACTTAAGTCCGTTAAAAATATATTTAACTTGGCGATGTCTTTTAAGTTGCCCCCAGCAGCTTGTGTTACCGCTTTTAAATTATCGAACACCCGTTGTATTTGTGCTTTAATATCGCCTTCAACCAGTTCCATTGTTTCTGGCACTAACGGTATCTGGCCAGACAAGTAAACGGTATTATCAATTTTAATTGCCTGCGAATAAGTTCCGATGGCTTTGGGGGCTTTGTCGGTGTGAATAACTTCTCGTGCCATTGCTTTTTCCTTTTTAAATTACTGCCTGATTCTATGGATACGGTCAACCATGTCAATAGCTTTTAGCCTGCGCATTATTCTTGCCAGGTGTTTTCTGTCTTTGACTTCAACGGTTAAGGTCATGGAAGAATGGATACCATCACGTTCTTCAATATCCACATTGAGTATATTCGATTTTAAGTCTGAAATAATAGCAGCAATGGTTGCCAGTACGCCACGCTGGTTGCGTACCATTAAGCGGATATAGGTTGAAAAATCACGTTTCAGCTCCGATTCCCACTCAACGTCAATCCACTTTTCAGGCTTACTTTTAAAATCACTTAAATTTTTACAGGCCTGTGAATGTACCACGATACCGCGGCCAGCACTGATGAAACCGATAATATTATCACCAGGAATAGGCAGGCAACATTTAGCAAAAGAAACCACCGCACCTTCAGTTCCCTGAATAGCAAGGGGCTGCTGACTTACGATCTTTTTACTATCATGCTGTTCAATGGCTTCACTTGAACCCACTAATGCCCGCGCCACCATCATTGGGATATGGTTGCCAATACCGACCTCCGCACAGAGATCATTAAAGGTCTGGAAGTTAAATTCCTTAAGTGCTCTGGCGATATCGCTGTCTGATATTTTTTCTAGCGAGGAACCAAAAGCTTCCAGATTGCGATTTATCAGCCGACGCCCAAGCTCAACGGATTCATCGAACTGTAAATTTTTTAATAGCGCACGAATATTGGTACGAGCCTTGGCGGTTTTAACAAATTCCAGCCAACCAGGGTTTGCCTGTGCACCCGGCGCGGTAATTACTTCAATGGTTTGGCCATTATACAACTCGGTGCGCAACGGCATTAAACGGCGGTTAATTTTAACCGCCACACACTGGTTTCCCACATCGGTATGCACCGCATAGGCAAAGTCAATTGCAGTAGCACCACGCGGTAATACCATAATGTCGCCATTGGGTGTAAATACATAAACTTCATCGGGGAATAAATCAATCTTGACGTTTTCCAGAAACTCCATGGAATTACCAGCATGTTGCTGAATTTCCAGTACACCACGCAACCATTCACGAGCTCGCACCTGGGCATTATTGCCGGTGACTTCAACGCCACTTTTATATAACCAGTGTGCGGCAATGCCAGCTTCGGCAACGCGATCCATATCTTCCGTGCGAATTTGCACTTCGATGGCAACACCATACTGTGTATACAAAATCGTATGCAGCGACTGATAACCATTGGCTTTTGGAATGGCAATATAGTCTTTAAATTTGCCCGGCACGGGGGTAAATAAATTATGAATAGCGCCCAGCATCCGGTAACACATATCAACGCTATCCACGACAACACGTATCGCATACACATCCATTACTTCGTTAAACGACAGTTTTTTATTGTGCATTTTTTTATAAATGCTATAGAGATGCTTTTGTCGGCCAATAATGTCACCTGACAATTTTAATTCATCCAGTCTAGTATGAATGGACTGCTCAAGCTTGTTGATCAGCTCCTTACGATTGCCGCGCGCTTTCCTTACATTTTCTTTTAGTATCCGCGAACGCAGCGGGTACATGGCTTTAAAGCCCAAATCTTCCAGTTCCAGACGCATCTGGTTCATCCCCAGACGATTGGCAATAGGTGCATAAATTTCCAGTGTTTCAAGTGCAATGCGCCGACGCTTATCCGGCCGCATCACCCCGAGGGTGCGCATGTTATGCAACCGGTCAGCAAGCTTAATAAGAATAACGCGAATATCTTCCACCATCGCCAGCATCATCTTACGGAAATTTTCTGCCTGTGCTTCGGCCTTACTCTCAAATTTTATGTGCGTGAGTTTACTCACACCATCCACCAGCGTTGCAACTTCTTCACCAAATTTATCTTTGATGGTATCGATGCCATACTCGGTATCTTCAATAACATCATGCAACAAGGCAGCAATAATGCTGCGATGATCCATTCGCATCTCAGTTAAAATTTGGGCAACAGAAAGAGGATGAAAAATATAGGCTTCACCACTCACGCGGTGTTGGCCTTCGTGCGCTTCGGCACTGAATAAATACGCCTGATAGATTTCGGTGACTTGATCCTGCTCGAGATATCCGTCGAGCATTTCACAAAGATGACCGATTCGAAACGAAGTCGTCTCGAGTTCGGAGTCTGAATTTATAAATTCCCTCGGTTGAGGGATATCCTGCCTTGATTTAGCGATAACCAGGGTGCTCCCCTAAGTTATTTTAATTATTTTAGCTTTCTTTCGTAGCTGAAGATTCATCCGCAGCGGGCGCATCATCATTTGCAGACTTATCGTCAGCCGGTGCAGAATCAGTTGCAGCAGGCATACCCAGGTCAACCGCCAGTGCAGCAGCCAGTGCAGCAGCCACATCAATTTCACCATCAGCTGCGCCCCCCGTTGATCCAGTCGATCCAGTTGATTCAGCCGTTGCATTACTGGCTTCTACTGCTTCACCTTCCGGCGCTTCAGCAACTTCTTCGTCGCTTGCCCATTCGGTGCTTTCAACTTCCTGCTCGTCTAAAATGGCCGCATCAATTAAACCTTCGGCAATTTCACGTAAAGCCACCACAGTTGGCTTGTCATTTTCCAGTTCAACCAGGGGCTCAGCACCCTGACTAATCTGACGTGCACGTTTTGAAGAGATAAGAACAAGCTCAAAACGATTTTTTACATTTTCTAAACAATCTTCAACGGTGACGCGTGCCATGCAGTTTTACTCCGAAAATCAATAACTTATAAATAATGTTTGGGGATTTTAGAATTAAACCGTGACTAATATCTTCAATAGCCAACTTTCTAAAATTTGAACCTGATATTATAGCGCCATCGCCGTCAGATCGCTAGCATACCATTTGGGGAATATTTAAGATTCTAACAATTCCGCCAGCGTTTGCTGTTCACGTTGAGCCAGCACCTCAATTCGCTGCCGCTGAGCAAGCACAATGGAGCGCAATTGCTGCGCGGCCTCGTCAAAATCATCATTAATAATAAGATAATCAAATTCAACATAATGCGCCATGTCACTGGTCGCATCGAGCATTCGCCGTGCAATAATATCCGCCGAGTCCTGACCTCGTGCATTCAAGCGCTGCTCAAGTGCGTCTCGCGAGGGTGGCAAGATAAAAACAGAAATAGCGTAAGGCATAAGCTTGCGCACTTGCTGCGCGCCCTGCCAGTCTATCTCCAGAATCACGTCCTCCCCTTCACGAAGTTGATCTTCTACGGCCTGCTGTGAGGTACCATAATAATTATCAAAAACTTTCGCGTCTTCCAGAAAAGCCCCCACCTCAACCATTTCTTCAAAAGCAGCGGTATCAACAAAATGATAATGCACACCATTTTCCTCACCCGGGCGCATTGCCCGCGTAGTGTGCGAAACAGAAACCGCAATACCACTGGTTGACTTTAACAATGCCTCTACCAGGCTGGTTTTGCCCGCACCCGAGGGTGCCGAAAAAATATAGAGCTGACCACTATAAGGCGATTTTACCAATTTTATCCTCCAGGGTAATAAACATGAATAGAACAAACGAAAGCGGAATATCTTACACCTTATTATATAGCCGAACCATAGTGCTTTTTGCAGTGTATATATAAATCGTCAACGTGTTTGCCTGTCTACCGACTTGAATCCCCAAACAACTGTTTTAAAACACCAATGCGATCAAGTGCAGACGATGTCAGTTTTTGGGCAACAAGCATCGTTGTTTCATCAGCGGCTGTTTCAACAATCGTATCGTAGAAGGCAAAGCTTCGGTCGCAACAGGCCCATAATCGCTGTAATTCCTGGCCGCTACTATCAAATTTTTGTTTCATATAGGCATTATATAATTTAAATTGCTCAAGATTTTTGGTGATATCTTCACCCGGTGAGATTGTATGACTTAGTGCATATTCATTATTATTGATCTGCTGTTGTGTTTCATTGGCAAGCGATTTTATTTCGGGCGTATCTGCAGTGATCACATTCATCTGTTCAGCTAAGTAGCGATCAATATGGATAGCTGCTGCCAACAAATCGGCTTCATTGTGAATAGCTTTGGGATCAAGCCGAGGTTCATCTGTCTGGTTCTCGCGCTCGTTGTGGTAAGCATGTCGCCGCTCAGCTCTGAGTAAGGCTGCATGGCCCAGCTCTTCACGAGCCAGTATTTCAGCATACTGACGCACCACTTTGTTTTCCGAATCGGCTGCGACGTGTGTATAAAAACGAAAGGCGATTTCTTCATTATGCACGGCAAAGGCCAGTGCCCGGTAAGGGCTACTGTGGTGGGGGTCACAAGCCTCATCATTGTAAGCAGTAGAAACCTGTGGGTCACTCCAGCGAACAGGCCCAATATCAGGATTCTCCTCAATACCCTCCTGCTCCATCCATTCAAGCAGTAAACGTTCATGTTTCTGCTCTTCAAGTACCATTCGCTCAAACAAGGCAGCAGCAGAATCATTGCCGCCTTCATGCATACAGACTGCCAGTTGAGAATAACGGCGAATGGCTTCACGTTCTGCCTGTAATGCAATAGACATTAAGTCACTGGTACTTTTTACATTGGTTGCTAACATATTTTCTACCACTCCCTGATCTTTATTCGGTGCCTTGACTTTAACTCTTTTCAAAACTATACCTTCACAAGGTGCGACAAAATGTCGCATAGTTCCGCCTTGATCTATGTCATTTAAGGCGCGTTAAGGGTGCGACAAAATACCGCATATAAAAGTAATATAGTACACAAGATAAACGTGTGCTGGAATCTTGCAGGCCAGATTTCTAAATGAAGTACTCACATGGTGTCAGGAGTAGAGCCCACTTGCTACATAGATTAAATAAAGGTGTGATACGAAGCATGTATTGCCACAAAGCCATTCATTCCTTGTTATTACTCGTATTATTGTGGATAACCGCGGGCGTTAGCCATGCCCGTTCAGAATTACCGCGCTTTGTTGATGCTGTCACTGCTCAGGAAATATTTCCCACCGCAGATAAACTGGGCGCAGCCACAGGTGAACCCCCGGTGGCTCCGGCTTACAAAAATGGTAAGCAGCTTGGTTTTGTTTTTCTAACATCAGATTACGTAAACACTACCGGCTATTCAGGCAAACCTATACACCAGCTCGTTGCCATCGATATGCAGGGCATCATTAAAAAAGTTTTACTGGTTGAACATCATGAACCCATTGTACTGATAGGTATTCCCGAAAAGCGTATTACGGCTGTCCTTAAGGATTACGAAGGCCTGGACGTGGGCAAGTTAGTACGAACAGCACAGGATCACAAAGTTGATATTGTCACCGGTGCCACGGTAACGGTAATGGTCATGGATGACAGTATTCTACGCTCTGCTATCAAGGTTGCACGAAATTATGGTTTGTCCGGGCTTGCGCCTAAGCGCAAACAAACCGGCCCGGTTGCTTCGGTCAACCCGGACATTAATGTTATCAAGGACTGGCAAACCCTGCTCGAGGAGGGTTCGGTACACCGTTTAAAAATTACGCTAGAACAAATTAATCAGGCCTTTAAAAATACAGGTAATCCACAGGTACTGAAATTTCCTGAAGAAGGCAATGCCGATGATATTTTTATTGAGCTTTATGCTGCGGTTGTATCCATACCCAGTATTGGCCGAAGTCTGCTTGGAGAAAGAGAATACCTTAATCTTCAGAAAAAACTAAAACCCGGTGAGCAGGCTATTTTACTGGCAGGTGCGGGTCGTTTCTCGTTCAAGGGTTCTGGCTATGTTCGAGGGGGTATTTTTGATCGCTTCCAGATTATTCAGGGAGACACTTCCATCCGTTTTCATGACCGGGAGCATAAACGCCTGCATCGGCTGGCCGCTAAGGGCGCACCCAGATTAAAGGATGTGGACTTATTTAGAACACCGGCAGATATAAAATTTAATGCGGTATCGCCCTGGAAATTACAGTTACTAGTCGGCCGTGAAATCGCGCCAACAAAAAAAGTTTTCCTCACCTTTGACCTTAATTACAACGCACCCAAAAGCTACTTACTATTTACGGAAGTAAAAGCAGAAAAAAGTGCCTCACCTAAACCCATCTGGGTAAAAATGTGGGAACTCAAGACGGTTGAAGCTGGCGTACTTATATTTGCACTGGGCATTCTCACTCTTATCTTTTTTTTCCAGGACTGGCTGGTCAAGCGCCCCAAATTAACGGATCAGGTTCGTGTTGGTTATCTTATTTTTACCCTGTTCGTTATCGGCTGGTATTTTAATGCACAGTTGTCTGTCGTGAATATCCTCGCCATGTTTAATGCTCTGGCGACCGGGTTTGACTGGGGCTACTTTTTG
>QIKU01000061.1 GCA_003232015.1 Gammaproteobacteria bacterium | reverse complement strand
CTTCGGGACTGCCGAAAGCAGCATAACAATGAACAGGAATTATCACTTATAAAAGGCAAATAACTGTCTCAGGGATGGGGTCCACTTCATAAAGACTAGTTTACTAGCCTTGTTTCATGTTTTGAGGAATAGTGTTATGAAAACTGTCGTATTTAAATTATCAGAGCTTAAAAACAAACTTGAATCAGCTGCATTCCTGGTAAGTAAAGAGGGTGCTACCAAAGAAGCACATTCTGAGCTTATCCAAGGTCTAATTATTATTTCTGAATTAGAATCAATTTATGAAGCTCCAAAAGATTTATCTTCTCAAACAACTCCAACAAAAAAAATAGTATTGAAATTAATAAAGTTAGTAGAAAATTTAAATTATGGGCAAAACGTCCAAACCAAATTAACTCAAAAATACTAAATGCCTTTCTTAAGTTAGAACGTTCAGGTGTACCTGTTATTACTGAAAATAACCTAAGAAATGAACTTTTAGAAGAAAAAACATTTGAAAGTAATTTTGCTCAAATGAAAATTATAGCTGAAAAAAATCATGGTAAAATCTTTGAATAATATGGTGAAAATATAGTTCTTTGGCCTCCTATAGTTCCTGATATACGCGAGTATGAAGAAGTGGTCTTTGAAAATAATTTTTACCAAAATGATAGGGAGTGAATAATGTCAATTACAGTACCTTTAAAAAACATGTCCTTTGAAGAGAAGATGCAAGCCATGGAATTACTCTGGGACGATTTATGCCATAGTTCGGATGCTATTAAATCACCTTTATGGCATAAAGACATACTACTTGATAGAGAACAAGCATTGAATGAACATAATGATGAATTTATAGATTGGGGAATAGCAAAAAATAATATTAAGAAAGAAATTGAATGATAATAAAAATACTTTCATCTGCTAGCCAAGATTTTATTGGTGGCTATCATTTTTATGAACGGCAAGCTAAGGGTGTTGGTAGTTACTTTATAGATTCGCTGTACTCAGATATAGATTCTTTAATTAGACCCTGTAAAATAAAATGTTTAAATTTTAGTCGCCCAAACCTGAGCTGTTAATTCAGCTTTACTCTGGAAATTTACTAACTTTTTCCAGATTCATCTCCCACCTTATCTTTAGGCGAAGCTTCCAGATCGGGGATTTCATCACCTTCGTCTTCGTCGTTACCGGCTTCGGTAAATTCTTTCTTTTGTGCCAGCGTTTGCCGTAACTGGTACATTTCGTTCTTAACCCGTTTTTCACCTTCCTTAGAACCGCCTTCATACATATTAGCAAACTCGGTTGTCATGCGTTCCATTGAGTCCATTGCGGCATCAAAATCAATTTGCAGCTGTTCATTTTTTTCTTTTAATTCTTTTTTCTCTTCACGTAAATTTTTAATCTGTTTTTTAAGGTCATGTGAAGCACCATCACTGCCTTCTTCTTCATTAGCTGAGCCCGATTGCTGGCCAAACATATTGAGTGCATTATCTGCAAGTGATTTCATCTCCTGTTCTAATTCCGGTAACGACTCTGGATTATGCCCCATATATAACTGTGCAATATGCAGGTATATTTCTTTTTCTGAGTCAATCAATGTAGCAACTATTTTTTTTTGTTCTTCCTCATCTAGATCCGTTGTTTTACTAAAATGTGCTTTTAATGTTTTGCCCCGCTCAACGACATAACTTTTGGCCGCGCCTAGAAAGCTTTCAGCCAGTTTCTTTTTCTTTTTTTGTTTACGCAAACTCAATATAAAAATAATAATTAAAACAACAGTCAATAACGCTGCAATTTCTGACACAATAATCAGTGAAGTGAAAGAGCCAGTGCCTGCATCACTCATAAATCCATCTCTTCCTGTTCTACAGCCAGTTTGGCTTTACGTTTGCGCCAGACTAAATAGCCTATGCCACCAAAAATTAAAAATACAATATTGGCATAGATAATCACCATCATTGTTGATAGCCAGTTAAAGCCTTGTTCATTTTTGTCGGTATCTTTTTCACCCTCTGCCGATTCTGAAAGCACTGTAGCTTCGGCCTTTTCTTCGGCTGGCACAGGCGGCGGCGCAGCTTCATCCATAACAGGCGGGGGCGGCAGTATTGCCGGTGTAGCTAGTGATAAATGCTGCTGTTCTCCCGGCGTTGCAACTTCTAATATTTTATCAAAAGCGGCGTGGAAAGGTTTGTCGTTTACACGTGTACCAACTAACGTAACCGTAACCCGTTGCCCGGAAAGCTCTTTTGCTAACAATACCTGCCATTTATCATCATCATTCTGTTGCAAGGTTTTTTTACTGCCGTCCGGCAATGTTACTTGAATAGAAACGGTATGTGGAACCAGTAGTTCCATTCGTGGTGCTACTTCGAGTTTAAACTGACCATCGGCCTGTTGTGTAATATCCAGGTCGGCCGGTGTTGCATGCACTTTTACAATATGCCGAACTTCGCGTTCAAATGCGGGGGATTTTGCCTGAATGGTAAGCGAAACATCGCCACTGGTTTGGTCTGTATTAAAGACCACACTGTAAACGCCATCTTTTGCCAGGCGATCAGCACCGTTACCATCATCTAACATAGCTATTCCAGTTTGTGTGCTATTATTATGCTCCTCTGTCATGGCATGCTTATAAACATTAAAATTAACCAGCTTTAGCAACCTTTCCTGCGTAACGGTTTTTCCTTCCTGAATAAGCTTAGCCGTTAAGCTCAGGCTGTCACCGTACATAATATTATTAGGGAAGTTGCCCGTTGCCAGTTTCAGGTTAGTCACTATCATCACACGGTTATCGGGGTCGATTGCCGCATTAATAAGCCATTGCCCTACCTGCGGATCTTTACTGGAAATAAGATCGTAGCCGGTGTCATGGTGCCATTTCACCGCAGCCGGGTGTTTTTTATAGCTCCATATTTTTTTATCCGGTGTAACCAGTTTGGTTTCTGAGTCGCCCGGTTTTCGAAACACCAGCACAGTCATATCTTTTATCGACTTATCAATTGAAAAACGGTTGTCGTCTAAAGGAACGCTGTCCACATTGGTTGATTTTTCAAAAATATGTAAAAAGACGCGCTGTAAATCTTCGGCGTTATCCACTGCTTCATACCAGCCATCGGTCATTCCCGCTAGCGCTGCCATTAATTTTTTGTCCGCATTGGCTGATAGTGCAATGGTATGAATTGTTACGCCTGCTTTTTTTAATTTAGGAACAATATTATTTAAAATACGTTTACGTGATGCTTCATTGTCTGCTGCATTCTTTGAAATATCGACCATGCCATCGGTGAGCAAAATTAAATGCCGCCGCTCTTTGCGGTTGGGGGTTTCCCAGCCCTGAGTGGTGCGCTTTAATGCTTCTTCAATATTGGTATACAAACCGCGAGAGTGTATTTTTTTTGATTCCTGCATGGCGAGCTTTTTCCATGCAGTGGTTACCTTGCCATGTTTTACCTGCATGTTGACGTATTTGCCAAACGTCCATACACCCGACTTTGCTTCTGGCGGCATTAAACCCACCAGCATACGCAATGCAGGTACACGCAGATTTTTGGGATCATTTTTTTTCATGCTGCCGGATACGTCAATAATAACGCGAACGTCACTGACCGGCTCGCTCAAGGCAAAAACAGAATTTGCGGAGAGAGTAAAAATAAGGAAAAGACCACACGAAAAGCTCCGCATAGCCCATTTTTGATAAAATACGCTTTTTAAATTCAACTGCTTAGATTCCTAACTGTTTTAATAAGGATAGGACAAAAGCATTAAAAAGCAAAAAGTTAGGGGAAATAGTTAAAGTAAGTTTACTTAATAGGTAAGCATGCTTTAATCCAGTTTAGCCAGCAAAAATAACGGACAAAAAGCTGAACAGGCTAAAAACAATCAGTGCAACAATAAAAGTCAGTGGGAAATTTTGAAAAGTGAACCATTCTTTCATGATCTGTCCTCAATTAAGGTTATATATTAGTCAATTCTAATATTATTGTGCCGGAGATTCAAGAATATTGGACAAAAACTCACTCGTATTATAGACAACTCTGACTTAATCGCCCTGCTTTGCTGGCTTTTGGTTATCCGCATTGCTATTTTTGGCAGCATATTTTGGGATAAGCGGATCATCGTCATCCATTAAAATTCGGTGTGCAGGGCCCTGCATATCTTCAAACTGGCCTGCTTTTACCGCCCAGATAAAGGCTGCGATTGCGACACTAAGGATTAGAAGACCAAGGGGAATAAGTAAATATAAAATATCCATACGCCTATCTTACCGCATTGTTGCTGGTGCTGTTACTCTCATTCGGCCGTACTTTCATTAAACGCAGTGCATTTAACACCACAATAAGTGAACTCGCAGACATGCCTATCGCCGCCAGCCACGGTGGAATATAGCCAAGAGCCGCCAGAGGCAAGGCCGTTATATTATACAAAAGCGCCCAGCCCAGATTTTGCTTTACAATGGCAATGGTTTTTCGTGCGTGTACAATGCTTTGCTGCAAATGATTGAGGTTTTCGCTAAGCAATACCATGTCGCTACTGGCTTGCGCTAACTGCGTCCCGCTACCCATTGCAATTGAGACCTGAGCAGCAGCCAATACCGGCGCATCGTTGACGCCATCACCCACCATAGCCACAACATGGCCTTGCTGTTGTAAACTTTTAATTACTTTTAACTTATCGTCCGGGGTTTGTTCTGCATAACGTGTTTTAATATTAAGAGCAGTAGCGGTATTATCGACAACGTTCGTCTGGTCACCACTCAATAATATAGATTCAACCTTTAACTGGCTCAATTGTGAAACCATAGCCTGTGCATCATCCCGCAATTTATCTTCTAAAGTAAAAATAGCTAACCACTCTTTATCGCTTGCCAGATAAACTTGTGATTTGATTTCATGCTTTTGAATTTCGGTTTTAGTATTAACTTGTGCTGCTATTTCTTCAACCGCAACACCGACTAATTCACCCACCCAGCCCGGCTTACCTATTCGATAACGCTGGTTGTTAATAATCGCTTCAACGCCCAGCCCCACTTCAGCAACCACATTTTGGCAGGTTAATGATTTAAACGGTAAATGCAGGAATGCTTTTGCAACCGGATGTTCAGAAGCCTGCTCTAAAGTGAATGCCAGTTGCTGACAGTCACTGGCGGACAAAGAACCCAGTTGCTTCGTTTGCTGTAAGGCAAGCTGCCCTTCGGTTACGGTGCCGGTTTTATCAAAAACAAACGTGTCAACTTTTGCCAGTGTTTCCAGTGCGTGAGCATGTGTTATTAGCACACCTAAACGCGTAAGCGCACCCGTTGATGCTGTCATTGCCGCAGGGGTTGCTAAAGAGAGTGCGCATGGACAGGTGACCACCAACATTGAAAGCACAATCCAGAATGCACGGGTACTGTCTATTTCCCACCAGACAAGGCCGACAACTAATGATAAAATAAGGATAGCTATAACAAAAACACTTGCAACCTTGTCGGCAACCAGTGCAATATGCGGCTTTTCAGTTTGTGCCCTATCTAACAGCCTCTGGATACCGGCTAAAACGCTATCCTCTCCAATATGTGTCACCTGTAAAATAACAGGCGATTCAATATTTACCGTGCCACCAATTACCTTGTCATTGACCTCTCGCCGTAAAGGATGCGATTCCCCCGTTACCAGCGACTCATCAATACTACTTTGTCCCTCTATTATAATAGCATCGGCCGGTATGATTTCACCCGGTTTAACCTGAAGGTGATCACCAACATTTAATTCATTAACCAGTACCTGCTCAAATTCACCATCCACCAGCCGCAAAGCCATTACCGGTAATAATTTTATCAGCGCATCAGCTACTTCACCGGAACGCTGTCTGGCACGTAATTCAAGAAAACGACCCACCAGTAAAAAGAAGGTGAACATCGTAACCGAGTCAAAATAAACCTCACCTGAATTGGTTGCTGTTGCCCATAAACTTGCAATATAGGCACCGCCAATGGCCAGAGAAACAGGCACATCCATACCCAGTCGCTTACGCTTTAGATCAGACCATGCACTCTTAAAGAACGTTTGCCCTGAATACAATACAACCGGCGTTGCAATAAAGGCACTTACCCAACGAAAATACAATTTCATATCAGCACTAATGCCGCTGTTTTCACCGGCATACAATGCAATAGCCAGCATCATTACCTGCATGGCACCGAGACCCGCAACGGCCAGACGAATTAGTGCACGATGGCGCTCTTTTTTCTGAATTTCTTCCTGTCGACCCGGGTCAAAGGGATGGGCACGATAACCAATATTGGAAATGGCTTTTAAAATATCACTGAGCTGGATCTGTGACTCGTCCCAGCTAATGCGTGCACGCTGGGTAGAATAATTAATAACAAAAGATTTAACACCCTTTAGCTGGTTAACGTATCTTTCATTGAGCCAGACACATGCTGCGCAAACGATACCTTCAAGGATAAGCGATGCATTTTTGATATCAGGGTCGGATGACGATGACTGAACAAACTGTTTTTGCAACTTAGTATTATTATAAAGTTCAAGCTGTTCCAGTTCTTCAGGGATCAGGTTGTCAGCTTTAATTGATTGTTCGGTACGGTACCTGTAATAATCATCCAGACCATTATCAACAATCGCCTGTGCAACCGCAGCACAACCGGGGCAACACATTTCCCGCTCCTGACTATGTATATTAACCAGATAGTCCGGGCTTGCAGGGCAATCCAGCCCGCAGTGGAAACATGTTGTTTTATCTTTAACCATTGCTTGTATTTTTTACATCAGGACTTGAATGGCTGGCCTGGCTTATTCTGACACATTTGTAGTAGCATTAATATTATAGTCACCCTGCGGGCTGTCCACTGTTAGTTTTAATTCCCAGCGCCCCGGATACTTCAAGGCAATGTCGACACGATAAATTCCCGGCTCAACTTCATTTAAAACAATCGCCTGATCCTGCTTGCTGGTATTACCTCGCTGAAAGCTGCCTTTCACCTTTGCATGAATAACCGGTTGCTGTTTTGCATTACGCAAAGATAGCTGAAAGGTTGCCTTTTTATTTGCAACCGGTGAAACTAACCAGCCATATTTAATTTTCCAGCCACGTTGCCGCTGCTCGTCAAGACGCTGCTGATACTGATTATACTGATCTTCCCTTTCATGAAAATTGTGTTCAATAATCCCCGGGAAATAAGAACTTACCTCACCACCGCCTTTTGGCTCAGGAATTAAAAATACCGGCAACAAGGATTTGCCTCCCTGCTGGGCAACGGTAATAAATACGCTATTAACACTCACCACCACTACAAAAAAACCAACGATTAACAACGGCGCCCAATGCCACTTCTTTGCAACCCTGGCGCCCGCCTTCTCCTGCTGTTTTTGCTCTATGGCCTGACTATGCAATATAGTTAATAAATAAAGAGTTACACCATAAATAGCAAACTGAATGGCAAAAACATCCACGCCGGGCCAGTCAGCAATGAGTAACGGAATATAGATACTGCAAAGCGCCAGAAAAGTAATTAATAACGCGGGCAGACTTTTGAGACGACTAAAAAATCGTATCGTGCTGTGCACGATAACAATAAAAACAACCCCCATAGCCAGGGTTAAAAGTACATTATTCATATTTTTCTCGTTGCCTCTATTCCAATGCTGATGGATTATTTATTTAAACCGGATTGTTTGAATAATTTTTTTGGTGTGAAAAAATTATCGGTATGTGTCCAGCTACTGCTGTTCTCATTTACATTTGTAAGCACAAATTCAAAACTTTTGTTTTCTTTAAGTATTTTCTTTGTTGACATTTTAATCTTCGCATAAAAAGTTGAACTACTTGCAGCTGAAACATGTATTTTGTCAAAGCGTCCAAGGTCAAGAACAGCGCCATCCAGCCCACGTAAGCTAACAGTAAGCCATATTTCCCGGTCTGTTTTGTTATTTATTTTTATCGCATACCGGTTTTGAATATCACCATTAGACAGGACAACAAATAAAGGCTGACGCACCTGCCGCACACTCACATCAACAACTGACCGGGCAATCAACCCCCAAAAGAAAATAACGGCCACAGCAACCAGCACCAAGCCATAAAGAATCGTTTTTGGTTTTAATATACGCGTTCTTTTACCCTGCATTTCATTTTCAGATGAATACCGAATTAAACCCTTAGGGTAGCCAACGGATGTCATTATCTTATTACAGGCATCAATACAAAGTGCGCAAGTGGTACACTGATATTGCAAACCATTTCGGATGTCGATGCCGGTTGGGCAAACCTGAACACAATAGCCGCAATCAACACAATCACCATAGCCCTGCTGCTGGCGGTTATCGCGTTTAATTAATTCTTTGCTCGGCTTATGTCGCCCTTTTTTTCCTTCACCACGTATCGAATCATAAGCAACCACGATGGTATCTGAATCAAACATGGCACTTTGAAAACGCGCATAAGGACACATATAAGTACAAACTTGTTCACGCGCAATGCCTGCCATTACATAGGTTGTAAGCGTAAGAAACAGTATCGTAACGCCAGCCGCAAATGGTGCCTGGAAAGTAAAAATTTCAACAATAAGATCCGGCGCATTTCCCCAATACAGGGTGAACGCAATCCCGGTAAGAAATGCCACCAGCAACCACAAAAAATGTGTTAGCCCTATTTTAAATATCTTCTGTGCATTCCATTTTGATTCTGCTAGTTTAATTCTTGCCGGACGTTCTCCCTGCACCCGGTATTCAATATACATAAATACATCGGTCCATAATGTCTGAAAACAGAAATAGCCACAGAAAACACGCCCGGCAATGCTGGTTACAAAAAATAGCAGCAGGGCAGCAAAAGCAAACAATAAAGCTAGCCAGAAAATATCCTGGGCAAAAAGTGTAAAGCCAAAGATATCAAAGCGCCGCGCCGTGATATCAAAAATAACCGCTTGCGAAGGGCCGCTTTCCCGTTCCCAGCGCAACCACGGTAATAAAAAATAAACACCATAGGCAAGAATAACAATCGCAGATTTTATTTTCCGATAAAATCCTTTAACAGAGCGCGGATAGATAGCAATGCGCTGCTGTTCCGGATGGGGTGTGGGTGTTTCGCTCATATTATCTATATCGCAAAAAAGGAGAGCCAAAACTGATATTCAGCCCTGACTCTCCCGAATGTATCTCCTTCCATATCTACGGATGCCTCTACAGATGCCAGTGGCGGTTTATTTACCACCACCTAGCTGATGCACATAAAAAGCAAGAATCTTGATTTGAGTTTCTGTTAAACGCTCATTCCATGGTGGCATTTTACGATTAACACCCTTTTTAATAATTGCTTTAACTGCTTCTTTTTTCGCCTGCAGATTATCGGCGGCGGGCACATCGGCCAGTGTCCAAACACTATCCGTTAAATTGGCAGCACCCATCGACTCCATACCCGACCCTGCTTTGGTATGGCAAAAATAACAACCACCGCTGGTACTGTTAAATATTTCCTTACCACGTGCTGTTGAGGCAACATTAGTTTTATGTTTAGACAGACTTAGAACATATTCAGCAACATCATCAATTTGTGTTGCATTTAACTTCCCACTAAAGGCGGGCATAATACCGTTTCGCCCTGCCGCAATCGACGTTTTAATTTTTTCAAAACTACCACCCCACAACCAGGTATCATCTGCGAGATTCGGGTAAGCACCCACAACGCCCGCACCACCGGGCTGGTGGCAAGCAGCACAGTTATCGGCGTACAATACTTTAGCCATTGAATAAGCAAAATTACTTTTTACTTCATCGTTTGCAATATCTTCTATGCTGGCAGCGGCAAGCTGATCCAGATATTTTTGCTGTTTAATTTCTGCTTCTCGCATATTTTTTTCAAACAGCGCACGCGTGTTCCAGTGTGTTTTTACCTGTTTACCATCGGCAGTTGTGTATTCAATGTCATTCATCACACCTTTAGTATAATCGTTGCCAATTGGCCACGCTGGAAAGAAAATCCAATATACAATTGCAAAGACAATCGAAGCATAAAAACCCCACACCCACCAGTTAGGGAGCGGATTATTAAATTCCTGAATATCACCATCCCATGCATGGCCGGTGGTTTGAACCGCTGGCTTTTTGGTTTGTGGTTTCTTACTATCTGGTTTAGTGTTATTTGTAGATGCCATAATTTCTTACTCTCTAATCTTTTTCATCTTCTTCGAAGGGAATATTTTTATACGATTCCAGCCGTTGCTTACGTTTTTTATTGCTAAAAACATAAATAATAATGCCCACAAACGTTACAAAGAAAAGTACCAAAGCAAATGGCTTGGTGTTTTCTAAATGTGTAAACCAGTTAAAAAAGTCAGCTATCATAATTTTATACTATGTTATCCAGAACCTAGCGGAACGTTGAAAAGTGCCCATCATCAAATTTCTTGAAGTCAACCATTGTACCTAGTACTTGCAAGTACGCGACCATTGCATCCATTTCTGTTATGTTGGTCTTGTCACCGTCGTAATTATGCGTGAATGCCTGCTCAATCAGATTGGCTTCGGCCTGATTAGTATCCAGTAATTTTGCTACATCTTCACCAAAGCGTTTCACATTAATATCATATTCGGCTTTGGTTTGTGAATAAGGAACACCCACCGCTTTTAATGCTTTTAGGCGTGCTTCAATATCCTTGTATTTCAGCTTGTTTTCCAGCAACCAGGGATAATTCGGCATAATCGACTCACGCACAACCGAGCGTGGGTCCACTAAATGCTGTACATGCCATTGGTTGGAATACTTATTACCCACACGCGCAAGATCCGGCCCAGTGCGCTTGCTACCCCATTGGAACGGGTGATCGTATTTTGATTCAGCAGCTAAAGAATAGTGCCCATAACGCAACGCTTCATCGCGGAAAGGACGAATCATTTGTGAATGGCAAAGGTAACAACCTTCACGCAGGTAAATATCACGACCACGTAATTCCAAAGGTGTATAAGGCCGGACGGTTTCAAGGCCATTTACTTTTACTTCTTCTACCGTGTCATCCAGAAAATACAACGGTACAATTTCAACCAGGCCACCAATGCTGATGACAACAAAGGTTAAAGCAATCAGCCAGCCAGCATTTGTTTCTATCGTTTCATGTTTCATTATTTATGCTCCTAACCCGTTACTGTGCTGTTACCATTTTATCGGTAATTTTTGCTTCAAATTCTGCTTTTTCATTTTTAGATTTGCGTACCGTCATATAGACATTGTAAACCATGACGAAAATACCCAGCACAAATAACAAGCCACCCAGTGCACGCATAATATACGGGAGGTGCAAACGTTCAACAGACTCAATAAAGGTATAAGCCAGATTGCCATACTCATCAAAGGCACGCCACATAAGACCCTGGCCAATGCCTGCAACCCACAAAGCGGAGATGTATAAAATAATACCAACCACTGCCAGATAAAAATGCACATTAATTAAACGCGTGCTGTACATGGTTGTATCCCATAGACGCGGGATTAAGTGATAGAACGAACCAAAGGTAATCATCGCAACCCAACCCAGAGCACCGGAATGCACATGGCCAATCGTCCAGTCAGTGTAATGCGATAAGGCATTGACACTTTTCAGCGACATTAACGGGCCTTCAAAAGTCGCCATACCGTAGAAGGCTAACGCCACAATTAAAAAACGTATAATCGGATCGGAACGTAATTTGTCCCAGGCACCTGATAAAGTCATGATGCCGTTGATCATGCCGCCCCAGGAGGGCAACAATAATAAAATAGAGAAGGTAGCGGCAAGCGTTGACGTCCAGTCAGGCAGAGCCGTCCAATGTAAATGATGTGCGCCTACCCACATGTACAGGAAAATAAGAGCCCAGAAGTGAATAATAGACAAACGGTAAGAATAGACCGGCCGACCTGCCTGCTTGGGGACAAAGTAATACATCATACCAAGGAAAGCAGCGGTTAAGAAAAAGCCTACGGCATTATGCCCGTACCACCATTGTGTCATCGCATCCTGCACGCCTGCCTGTAAACTGTACGAGCTTAAGCTGAACAAACTCACCGGCATCGCCATATTGTTCACAATATGTAAAATCGCGGTTGCCAGAATAAAGGCAATAAAGAACCAGTTAGCAACATAGATATGTGGCTGCGAACGGCGGCGCAATGTTTGCACATAGATAACCAGATACGCGACCCAGGTAACCGCAATTAAAATATCGATAGGCCAGACCATTTCGGCATACTCACGTGCTTGCGTGTAACCCAACATAT
>QIKU01000210.1 GCA_003232015.1 Gammaproteobacteria bacterium | reverse complement strand
ATAAAGCCCTTTAGTTAAACGGTCACGGGCTGCGGATGGGGTAATTAATAAATGTGCAACCTGATGACCTAATTTATCACTTGGTGGTGAAAAATGACGACCGAGTGGGAAAATAATAAAACGTGCTAACCAGGCAACAGGGCGGTTGGGCAAGTTTTGTAACAGGCCGTGCAATGCATTTTGTGCTTTGTATAAACAATGTTGTGTTGCCCAGTGTACTAAAGGGTGTTCTTCTTTTGGACAACCATTGTCTTCAAAATGTTTTAATGTGGCAGAGGCTAAATACAGGTAACTTAATACGTCTCCTAAACGGCCAGACAGTTTTTCTTTACGTTTTAAACTGCCGCCTAAGGTCATTAAAGCCAGGTCGGTCATTAATGCAAAGGTCGCACTGATCCGCGTGAGTTGTTGATGATAACGGCGTACCGGGCGTTTGCCTCTTACCATTACAAATCGAGAGGCGGTTATGCCATGGAAAAAACTTCTTAAGGTGTTACTGAAAAAGAAACGGATATGGCCGAACAGGGCGCGATCAAAGTCTTCAAGTGATGCATCCGGATCCTCATTACCTATCGCTTCAAGCTCTTTAAAAATATAGGGGTGGGAACGAATAGCACCCTGCCCAAAAATAATCATGGTGCGAGTAAGTATGTTGGCACCTTCTACAGTAATGCTAATGGGCACCGCCTGATAAACCCGGCCAATAATATTGCGTGGCCCTAAACAAATACCGGCACCACCTTGAATGTCCATGGCATCATTTACGATTTTACGCATGCCTTCGGTTAAGTGGTATTTAACAATGGCGGAAATAACAGAAGGTTTTTCGCCGCGGTCGAGTGCGCCAACGGTTAATAGCCGAGCGGCATCCATCATATAGGTGTAGCCACCAATCCGAGCCAGTGCTTCTTCGACACCCTCAAATTTTCCAATGGGTAATTTAAATTGCCGACGAATACGGGCGTAAGCACCAATACCGCGGCTGGCCAGTTTACCTGCACCAACGCTTAAAGCGGGCAGCGAGATGGCTCGCCCATCGGTTAAACATTCCACCAGCATACGCCAGCCCTGGCCGATTCGGTCTTGCCCACCGATAATCCAGTCCAGCGGCATAAATACATCATCGCCACTATTGGGGCCGTTCATAAACATCATATTCAACGGCATATGGCGGCGGCCAATATTCACACCCGGTGTGTCCGTAGGGATTAACGCCAGCGTAATACCTAAGTCTTCTTTGTCTCCGAGCAAGTGTTCAGGGTCATAGAGTTTAAACGCTAAGCCGAGTAAGGTTGCGACCGGGCCTAAGGTAATATAGCGTTTGTCCCAGCTAACGCGCATACCCAGCACGTCTTTTTTACCATCAAAATCCTGTTTACAGACAATGCCGTAATCGGGAATAGCGCCGGCATCACTGCCCGCATGGGGGCTGGTAAGAGCAAAGCAGGGGATTTCTTCACCTTTTGCCAGGCGTGGCAGATAGTGATTTTTTTGATCGTCTGTTCCGTATTCTAACAGTAACTTACCGGGCCCCAATGAGTTTGGCACCATCACGGTAACCGCAGCGGAAACGCTACGGGTTGATATTTTAAGTACAACTTCAGAGTGCGCTAAAGCAGAAAAGGCCAGGCCACCATATTCTTTTGGAATAATCATGCTGAAGAAGCCATTGCTTTTAAGGTATTGCCAGACATCGGCCGACAGGTCGTAGTCGTTTTGTGTGATATTCCAGTCGTCGATCATACTGCAAACGGTTTCGACCGGGCCGTCAAGAAAGGCCTGTTCTTCTGGGGTTAGCCTGGGTGGCGGTACTTTGCGTAAACGTCCCCACTTAGGTCGACCGCTGAATAATTCACCGTCCCACCAGACATCACCAGCTTCCAGCGCCTCGCGTTCCGTTTGTGACATTGCGGGGGTAACGCGTTTGAACAATTTAAAAATCGGGCCGGTAATCCAGCGTAAGCGCCAAATTGTTGTTGTTGATGATGATTCTTTCATAGGGTTCCTTATCTATTTCACGGCGATATCATCGATTCTGTAAAATAACACAGTGTCTAATTTTAGTCTTCATTAACATAAGGATAGCTGTAATTTAAAGGGATGTTCTGGTTATTTTGTATAATTTCAGGTTTTGTTAAGTGATTAAGATAAAAGCTGATGGATCAGCTCTAATTTCCCAGTCCGCTTGCTGCTGGCGGTAGGCTATTGTACTTAAAATGGGGCTAAAGTTTAGCCTGCACAGGTCGATGATATACCTGATGGATATGAAATACAGGCTTACTTTGAATAAATTTCTAAATCTACAGATTCATAATATTAAGGAGTTAAATAACATGGTGCAGCTAGAAAAATTTATTTTACAGGTTATTTTTGCTTCTTTGTTGTTGTCGGTTATGAACCTGAGTTATGCACTTGATAAAGAAGCCCCGCTTCAGATCCCGGGTGCAATAACGGTGTCAGCAGAACAGCTTCTGGATATTGCAGCCAAAAACCCCCGCCTTTTTATTATTGATGCACGGATCAATGAAGATCGTTTACAGGGCTATATTGAAGGCTCAATCAGCCTGCCTGATATCAAGACGAATTGTGCGACTCTGGCTAAGGTGATACCCAAAAAGAATGCAATGGAGTTTTTCTATTGCAATGGAGTGAAATGCGGGCGCAGCCTCAAGTCTTCCCGAATTGCGCTTAAATGTGGTTACAACAATATCTACTGGTTCCGGGGTGGTTACGCAGAGTGGACGGCTAAAAATTATCCCTTTATTAAACACTAATCCCTGAAAAAAAATTATGAGACTTTCCAGTTTCTCAGTCCGCACTATTTTAGCCGTTATTCTTGGCTTGATGGGGCTACTGGCACTTGCCCTGGCCTTAATCAGTGGCTCGATTCACCGTGATCTGGTTTTTGATAATCAGCAAAGAATGGTGAAGGAGATAATCCATATTGAGGCCAAAGAACGTTTAAAGGATTTAAAAAATATATCACGGGATCTTGGACTTGCACTTCAGAGCACCGCCGCATTCAGGAACGCTTTTGACATTGCACTAAAAACAAAAGATAAAAAAATATTACAGGTGTTGCTGGACAATCAATTTCACCAGTATTTTGTAACAGGTGATGTCATTAAGCTTGAGCAGCTTGTTGTCCTGGATACAGAACTTTCTATTCTGGCTGAGTCATTTGAAGGTTCAGTATTTTTTAGTGGGCATGAGGGAACAATTTGCCCTCAATTATTTGAGCGAGCCCGGCTTCGTAGTGGTGCACAGCGTATGCAAATACTGCAAGATTTATGTTTATACGCAAACCAGCCAATATATGCCGTGCTGGTGCCGGTGGGTGGTTTGCGATTAAAGGGGTATGTTGTCGTTGTCACTGAACCCTCACATAATCTATCCATGATGGAATCCAACCTGGGGATGCCTCTTAAATTTCAATCACATCATAAAAAAATTATTTTTCAATCAGATAAATGGCCCAAAAAGGAAAGCGCTGCATTGATTTCAAACTATGAACTCAAAGCATCAGATGGGGCGCCCGTATTATCAATATTTACGGCGCAGAATATCAGTCAGCTTACTCAATCACTGCAACAGGCTCGTCTTGATGTTTTACTGATTGCAGGTGTTGGCACATTTTTAATTGTTATGTTGGCTATTTTTATTATTCGCAAAACCATGCTTATTCCGCTTAATGTACTTGCGAACAAGCTCAACAGTTTGCACTCTGATCAATCACGAATAGGAGAGCAGCTAACGTTAGCAGGAACAAAAGAGATAGTTGAAATTGCCAGTGGTTTTAATGATATGTCGAAAAAATTGAGTGGTTTGTACAAATCGCTGGAACATATGGCTTATACGGATTCATTAACTAAATTACCCAACCGTAATCAGTTTCAGGCATCGTTAGAAAGTTTTATTCAGGTTTACCGTCAAACAAAATCACCTTTCGCATTGTTCTTAATTGATTTAGATCGTTTTAAAGGTGTAAATGATACCCTGGGTCATCATGTGGGCGATGAATTATTAAAAGCTGTTAGCTTGCGATTGCATAATATTTTGCGTGATGACGATGTTGTTTGTCAGTTGGATAATGAATTAATCGCTCAAATTGATGATGGCCTGGTTGCCCGTTTGGGCGGTGATGAATTTTCTGCCATTCTTACGGGTATTCATACTATTGAAGATTCAATTATTGTTGCACGTAAACTGATTTTGGCAATGGAACAGGCTTTTATAGTTAATGACCATAAGCTTACGATTGGCTTGAGTATTGGTATTGCGATGTACCCTATGCACGGTGAGGATATGCACGCATTAGTGAGCCATGCAGACATTGCAATGTATGATGCAAAAAACAGAAAGTGTGGTTTTTCTATCTATGATTCTGCGAGAAATCAACACAGTTTGCATACCTTGAAGCTGGAACAGGATCTTTTTGCCAGCATTAAGAAAAATGAAATGGTACTTTATTATCAACCCAAAATATCCATAGCAGACGGGCGTGTTTGTGGCGCAGAAACACTTATTCGCTGGCAGCATGCTGAACAGGGCTTGATTGCACCGGACAATTTTATTCCCATTGCTGAGCAATCTGGTTTTATTCAGCCACTGACTGAATGGGTGTTAAATAAGGCATTGGAAGATTGTAATGAATGCCTGTCTTTTAATAAAGCTCTAAATATTTCAGTTAATTTATCGGCGTTAAACCTGCGTGATGAACGCATCGCTTCAACTATTATTAGTATGCTTGAAAAATGGTCGGTACCCCCCGAGTTACTGACGCTTGAACTCACCGAAAGTGCCATTATGGATGATCCTGATTTTGCGATAGAGATATTAACAAAGCTGGATGCAATGGGTGTGTCCCTATCGATAGATGATTTTGGTACAGGACATTCATCACTGGCTTATGTCAAAAAATTGCCTGTTGATGAACTTAAAATTGATAAATCATTTATCTACAATATAACGAATGACAGTGATAATGAAGCGATTGTACGGGCAGTGCTGGTGCTTGCTCACCATATGAATTTGTCAGTGGTCGCTGAAGGTATTGAAGATGTAGCCACTTTAAACATGTTGAGTGAACTTGGGTGCGATGTTGCACAAGGATATTATTTTGCGAAGCCGATGCCTTTTGATGAATTTAAGGTATGGCTGGAAAATAATAATAACATGCGTTTATTTAAGGAACCTTTGATTAATTCATGAATAAGTATTTTGAACGTGGAATTAATCAGAGGTTCTTTTAGTAATACTTTTACTATTAAGACTGTTGCTACATATTTATAAGTAAATGTACCCATATACTGGCGGCATACCCCAGTGCAATGGCCCATGTCCATTTCAGGTGAGCAAAGAAGGTGTAGGTGCCGCGTGCCTGCCCCATTAAGGCAACGCCTGCGGCTGAGCCAACGGACAGCAGTGAGCCTCCTACACCAGCGGTTAAGGTAACGAGTAACCATTGGCCGGTATTCATTTCGGGGTTCATGGTTAGCACTGCAAACATAACCGGAATATTATCCACAATGGCAGATAGTACGCCAACTAAAATATTTGCGTAGGTTGGACCCAGACCAACGTACATCATTTCCGAGGTAATACTTAAATAACCAATGGTGCCCAGGCCACCCACTGCAAGGACAACACCATAGAAAAACATTAAGGTGTCCCATTCTGCACGTGCAAGCTGCGTGAAAATATCAAAATCATCGGATTTTTTATCCGTAGCGGATTCAGGCGTGGCAACTTCGGTACTGGCGTCATCAATACTGGCTTGTGGCATGGTGCGTGGTTGCCCGCTGCGACGCAAATAATAGCCGTAAAATTTTAAAATTCCCAGTCCCGTCATCATCCCCAGAAAGGGAGGCAAGTGTAAAAAGTTATGTGCAGAAACAGCGAGACCAATGGTTAATATAAATAGGCCGATGACAACGAAGCCGCCTTTTTTTACCGTTACTTTTTCACTGATGGACTCAGGTGCGTCCTTTGAAACGGTAAACGACATAATCGCTGCCGGGATAAGCCAGTTAACAGCGGAAGGAATAAATAAATCGAAGAATTGAGTAAACTCAACCAGTCCTTTTTGCCAGACCATCAGTGTTGTAATATCACCGAAGGGGCTAAAGGCACCACCGGCATTAGCGGCCACCACAATGTTAATGCAGCCTACAACAATAAATGCGGTATTGCCTCGACCAACAGCAAGCACAACGGCGCCCATTAATAGTGCTGTTGTTAAGTTATCGGCCAAAGGTGAAATAAAGAAGGCGAGTAAACCGGTTATCCAGAATATTTTACGTAATGAAAAACCATGAGAGACCAACCAGCTACGCAGTGCTTCAAATACACCCCGTTCTTCCATGGTGTTGATATAGGTCATTGCCGCAAGCAAGAATAGTAGTAGCTCTGCAAATTCAAGCAGATTATGGCGAATGGCTGCACTGGCGGTTGTTTGGTCACCGTGCATCGCATAGGCAACACCAACTAAAGTCCAGATAATCCCTGCAGCAATAATAACAGGCTTAGATTTTCGTAAATGTAAAAACTCTTCACTAACAACCAGCACATAAGCGAGTATAAAAACAAGCAGTGAAACAATACCAAACCAACTGCCAGTTAGATCCAGAGTGCTATTTGTTTCGTGTGAGCTTGCAGCATAAACAGTAAAAGGGATAAGCAGGATAATTAAAATGCTAAGAAATCTGGTCAGGTGCTTCATTTTGTACTCTTAGTCAATATATGCAAGAAGGAGGGCGCATGTGTTGGTGATAGTTGAGGCTTTAAATGGCTAACGTATAAAGCCCTTTAGCATTAAAATAGCTAATCGTAGCGTATATCATGCTGCCTGTTAAGCTTTAATTTAAAAATCTTTTGTATAAACAAAGGCTTAGAATTAATCAAAATAATGTCAATTTTTTCTAAAGTTGCCCATGTGGTTGCCGATAACTTTGGTAACGAACACTTTTGGTTAGGTGAACGAGTTATTCTTCCTCCCCTGCGCAGCGATGCGCAACACACCCTTGCCCCGCCCCCTCGGCGGGGTATTTTTTTAGTGCCAGTTTAAAACCGGGCAACTGCCCGGTTTTATTACTGGCACTTATGATCTTTTTCTTCCAGAATACCCTCAAAGATCCATCGAGGTACTGGCACTTATGATCTTTTTCTTCCAGAATACCCCCAAAGATCCATCGAGGTACTGCTACTTATGATCTTTTTCTTCCAGAATACCCCCAAAGATCCATCGAGGTACTGGCACTTATGATCTTTTTCTTCCAGGATACCCCTAAAGATCCATCGAGGTACTGGCACTTATGCAGCATGGACATGCTGCGTCTCAGCGAACCAAAGAAAAGTTTGTGAGGTTAAGGACTCTGGTTGCAAGATGGGCAACTGCCCGTTTTTATTACGGGCACGTATAAAATCTTCACAACCAATACTACTTAACTGGCTTAATCATTTTTCAATAAAGGGGTTGATAAAGCGCTTATAAGTAACTAAATAATTTAAGTAACTATAATATTTAATCGCTTGTGATAAATTGGAATCACAAGCTGTTAATTGCATAATGGGGCGTATATGGACTTTCAAGATTATTACCAGACAATGGGTGTTAAACGTGATGCCAGTCAGGATGAGATTAAACGCGCTTATCGCAAGCTGGCGCGAAAATATCACCCGGATGTGAGTAAAGAAGCAGATGCGGAACAACGTTTTAAAGCCGTTGGTGAAGCCTATGAAGTGCTTAAAGATCCTGAAAAACGGGCAGCTTATGACAAGTTTGGTGAGAACTGGAAGGCAGGGCAGGACTTTAATCCGCCACCAGACTGGGATGCCGGCTTTGAATTTAGCGGTGGCGGCTATACCGCAGGCGATGCATCGTCATACAGTGATTTTTTTGAATCGTTGTTTGGCCGGGGTGGATTTAATCCATCACAAGGTGGCCAGGCCGGGTTTCGTTCGCGTGGAGAGGATCACCATGCCAAAGTATTAATTGATCTTGAAGATGCATACAAAGGGGCAACGCGTGCAATTACATTGCAGTCGGCTGAGCTGGACAAGACCGGCCATGTGGTCAATCGCCAACGCACTTTAAATGTTAAAATTCCAAAAGGTGTTAAACAGGGACAACGCATTCGTTTGTCCGGTCAGGGTTCTGCCGGAATGGGCAATGGGCCGGCCGGTGACTTGTATCTGGAAATTGAATTTAACCCGCACAGCATGTATAAAGTTGAAGGCCATGATGTTTATCTCGACTTACCATTAACACCCTGGGAAGCGGCATTAGGCGCAAGCGTTAAAGTCCCGACCCCAGATGGCCCGGTTGACCTTAAAATTGCAGCTGGAACACAAAACGGGCGTAAGCTACGTTTAAAAGGACGGGGTATTCCGGCTAAAACACCCGGTGATTTATATGTTGTGCCCATTATTACCTTACCACCGGCAGACTCAGATAAGGCCAAAGCACTTTATAAACAGATGCAACAAGAGCTGGCCTATAACCCACGTAAAAAAATGGGAGTGTAATGATGACAAACAAGATTCTGAGTGGTGTTTTACTTGATGAGCAAACCGAGCTGTCACTAAATGATCTTTGCAAGGCATGCTCAAGCTCGGCGGAGTGGGTAATTGAGCTGGTCGACTATGGCGCATTAGAGCCACACGGAACCGAGCAGTTAAACTGGCGGTTTTCTGCAAGCAGCTTACAACGGGCGCGCACCGCAATGCGATTACAACGTGACCTTGAAATTAACCTTGCCGGTGTTGCGTTGGCACTGGATTTGTTAGATGAAATTGAATTTTTAAGATCACGGTTACGCTAGGTCAATTGATTTTTGGTTAAAGCAGAGAAGCAATGTTAATCAGGAGGGTAAAATGACAACACAAATCAATAGTAAAGCAATTGAAACAGATGAAGAAGGTTACCTGTTAAACCCTGAACAATGGACGCCGGAATTGGCAGAAGAGCTGGTAAAGAAATATGAGGCAGCAGGGAACAAGCCAGTGACTGAAACCGGCTGGGAACTTATACAGTATTTTCGTGAGTACTATGAAGACCATATGAAGCATCCCAGCATGCACCGGATCCTGGCCGAGCGAGCAAAAATCGAGAGTAAAACGTTTGAAGACGAGAAGTCGTACCGTGATTTTTTATATGAACTTTTTCCTCAAGGGCCGATCTCTGTGCTCTGTAAATTAGCGGGTTTGCCAAATCCAAAGCATGAAATAGAAACTTAAGTTAAATTTAAGTATAAACAATAGCTTACATGTTTGTACAGTTTCCTTTTCAGGCCAGGAAACCATGCCCTGTCTGGCAGCATTGGCGGGGCATGTTGCCATTTAAAAAGCCGTTTAGTCACCGTTTATACCTTATATATATGCTCTGTACATTTATCATTAGCAGGGTACAATAGCGAAATTTTGTAACCCTGTACTTTACCTCATGAGATGTTGATATGACGATACGGACGCGCTTTGCGCCAAGCCCAACCGGCTACCTGCACATTGGTTGCGCACGAACCGCACTTTTTTCCTGGCTTTATGCCCGTAAACATGGCGGCCAGTTTGTGTTGCGCATTGAAGATACCGACCGGGAACGTTCAACTGAAGCATCTGTTAACGCTATTTTAGAAGGCATGGCATGGATGGGGCTGGACTATGATGAAGGGCCTTTTTATCAAACAGATAAGTTTGATCGCTATAAAGAAATTATTCAGCAGCTACTTGATAAGGGCGATGCTTATTATTGTTATTGCTCCAAAGACGAACTGGAAACAATGCGCGAAGCGCAAATGAAAGCCAAACAAAAGCCCCGTTACGACGGGCGTTGCCGACATCGTGAACAATCACTTGATGGCATTGAACCGGTTATCCGTTTTAAAAACCCAATTGAAGGTACGGTGGTTGTAGAGGATTTAATTCGTGGCAAAGTGGTTTTCCAGAACAGTGAGCTTGATGATTTAATTATTGCCCGTTCCGATGGTACGCCGACTTACAATTTAACTGTTGTGGTGGATGATATGGATATGGAAATTAACCATGTTATCCGTGGAGACGACCATCTTAATAACACGCCACGGCAAATGAACATTTTAAAAGCGCTGGGTGCTGAGCCACCTAAATACGCACATGTGCCGATGATACTGGGTGAGGACGGCAAGCGTTTATCAAAACGCCACGGTGCCGTGAGTGTAATGCAATATCATGATGAAGGTTATTTACCGGAAGCACTGTTAAATTATTTAGTGCGGCTCGGGTGGTCGCACGGCGATCAGGAAATATTTTCGATAGATGAAATGATAGCCAAGTTTGACCTGGCCGATGTGAATAAATCGGCATCCACCTACAGTGTCGATAAACTATTATGGTTGAACCAGCAATATATAAAAGAAAGCAGTGTTGAACATATTGCACACCATTTAAATGCACACTTAGGTAAGCTGGGGGTTGACCCATCTAAACACGATAACCTGCAAGGTGTTATTAAAGCGCAGCAAGACCGAGCAAAAACATTGGTCGAAATGGCCGAAGGCAGTTTGTTTTTCTTTAAAGATTTTACCGAGTTCGACGCCACCGCCGCTAAAAAGCATTTGCGTCCAGTTGCCGCTGAACCATTAAAAGCCATGTTAGCAGCATTTAAAAATATGGATGACTGGTCTGCGGATACAATCCATACACAAATAAACAAAGTGGCTGAACAGCTGAATGTTAAAATGGGTAAAATTGGTATGCCGTTGCGCGTTGCAATATGTGGCCAGGGGAATTCACCAGACATTAATGTTACCGCCTATTTAATTGGCAAAGAAAAATGTATAACACGTATTAATATGGCGCTTGAATTTATCGTTCAGCGCCAAAATGCATAAGAATAGGTTTAGCGGGATAAAAAAGGTTTTAATAAATGAGTTCAGACAAAAGCACAGTGGATAATATAGAAGTGGTAAAGCCTAAGAATTTTATCCGTCATATTATTGATGCGGATATAAAGAACAATAAACATAATGGTAAAGTCGCAACACGCTTTCCCCCTGAACCTAATGGCTATTTGCACATTGGTCATGCCAAATCCATTTGCTTAAACTTTGGTATTGCGCAAGATTACAACGGCACTTGCAACTTGCGTTTTGATGACACTAACCCGGCTAAAGAAGATAGCGAATACGTTGAAGCGATTAAAATGGATGTAAAGTGGTTAGGTTTTGACTGGCAAGACCGCCTGTATTTTTCATCGGACTATTTCGAAAAATTACATGACTATGCCGTTGAACTGATTAAAGCAGGTAAAGCCTATGTGTGTGATTTAAATGCAGAACAAACGCGCGAGTACCGTGGTTCTTTAACCCAGCCTGGCAAGAACAGCCCAAACCGTGACCGCAGCATAGAAGAAAATATTGAACTGTTCCAAAAAATGCGCGCAGGTGAGTTTGAAGATGGTGCCTGCACACTACGTGCAAAAATAGATATGGCCTCCGGTAATATTAATTTACGCGACCCGGCTATCTATCGTATACGCAAAGGTTTAAGCCATCATCAAACAGGGGATAGCTGGAATATTTATCCCATGTATGATTTTACCCATTGTATATCAGATGCGATTGAAGGCATCACCCATTCATTGTGTACGTTAGAGTTTGAAGATCATCGTCCATTATATGATTGGTATTTAGATAATATTAGTATTGACTGTCATCCGCAACAAATCGAATTTTCACGTTTAAATTTAGAATACACCATTACCAGTAAGCGCAAGCTAACCGAGCTGGTAACCAACGGCCATGTAGAAGGTTGGGATGACCCACGTATGCCAACCATCGCCGGTTTACGTCGTCGTGGTTTTACATCGGCATCGATTCGTGATTTTTGTGATCGCATCGGTGTGACCAAAGTAGATAACACCATTGAAATGGGCGTGCTCGAAAATTCCATTCGGGAAGACTTAAATGAAAATGCACCACGCAGAATGGCGGTACTCGATCCGGTCAAAGTGGTTTTAGAAAATTACGACGAATCGAAAGTAGAAGAACTGCAAGCGCCTAATCACCCACAACAGGAAGAAATGGGTACACGTACTATCTACTTTTCAAAAGAGCTGTATATTGATCGTGCCGACTTTAGGGAAGAAGCCAATCGTAAATACAAACGCCTCGTTTTAGGCGCAGAAGTGCGTTTACGTAATGCCTATGTGATAAAAGCCGAAAAAGTGATTAAAAACGAGCAGGGCGACATTATCGAACTGCGTTGCAGTTACGACCCGCAGACACTGGGCAAAAATCCGGAAGGGCGCAAGGTAAGAGGGGTGATC
>QIKU01000271.1 GCA_003232015.1 Gammaproteobacteria bacterium | reverse complement strand
CTGAGCTGAAAAATATGGCTATTATTGTAAATGTCGATGTCATCCTCGCAAAGCGAAAGATGAAACAAAAGGATCTGGCTGAAGCAATTGGCATTACGATCCAAAACCTTTCTATTCTGAAAACAGGAAAAGCTCGTGCTATCCGCTTCTCTACATTGGATGCTATCTGCAAACACTTGGATTGCCAGCCTGGTGACATTCTTGAGTATCGGGCTGATTAGAAGAGAGAAATTATCTGGTATAAAACGTATACAAGGTAAATTCACTCGGACGATGAGGGCGTTATGTTTTAAAAAGTAGAAAAACATGAAGAGACAAAAGTGATTCTACATTTTGTCTTTAAAAATCGCCATAATTTGATTAACACCCTTGAAATAAACGACAAAATTAGAGAGTTTGCACAAGGTTTACTTTTAGAGGCTGTTGATGCGTCATATGCACTTGGTTTTATTCATTCGCTATTTGGTGGCACATTTAACCCAGGTGTTGCTGCAAAAAAAGTGTTTATGAAATTCTCAAGAAAAGCATTAAAGCATTGGTTTAAACATACGTCAGCTAAGGATCTAATAAATATAAAAATTTATAATGCTGTCAGACAAGCTTTAGAAGTAGGCTTTACAAGCCAGTTAAGCATGTATGCAAATGGGACAGCAATGAATGGGATTAAAAATTCGGGTTTTGTTGCATATGCAAGCAATAAGCAAAGAAATATGGTTTGGGGGTAATTATGAAAAAACTTATAATTTCCCTTTTAATTATCCCTATCAGCATAATTGGGCTAGCAACATATGCTTTGGAAACATTTACTATAGATGATTTAATTGTATGCTCATCGTATGATGATGCATACTATATTCCAAGTAGTACTTGTGAATATTATCTTAAAAACTATAGAGCAAATGAAAAAGATATAAAATACTTAGAATCTGGTTTCGGGCTAGGCTTTATAACTGCAATCGATGATTCTGAGAAGAAATATAGATTGATGGATTTCTTTATATCAAAAGGCTTAAGTGTAAATAGTAAAAGTAAAGCTGATGGGTTAACTCCATTACATTCAGCCATAATATTCAATGATCCAAAACTTGTAGAATACCTATTATCAAAAAATGCAGACCCTTTACAGATAGAAAGCAATCATGGAATGACCGCATATCAATATGTTGATTTTCTTATATCAAAAGATTCAAAGAATAATAGGGATGCTGTGAAAAAAATACTCTTTGAATTTCAAAATAAAAAAACATAACAATCGTGTTAACATGGGTTGCCAAAAGCACCGCACCTTTCGCTTCGCTACAGGCGCAACACTTTTGGCAGCCAGTTACGCGAAACGTTGAGGCTGTAGAAAAACTTCTAAATGTAAAATTTTTTTATGAGAACAGCTGTGAGTAAATTAACATTAGCAATAAGTAGAATTGCTAAAATAATTAAAAGAACTAATTACATAGACCAAGATGAGCTTATGCGTAATAAATTTGTTATAGCAACGAAAAGACTCTTAAGCCAAAATATTAAAAAATCCTGCTTTTTAGGGGTTTTTCTACAGTCTCGTTAGCCTAAAAAATAAGGGTATAAATGCATACATCAAAAAAACCAATTGGGTTCTGGTCGGCTGTCTCAATGGGAATTGGCGCGATGGTTGGCGCAGGAATTTTTGCACTGCTTGGTGAGGCTAGTGCAATTTCTGGAAGTGCTGTTTACATTTCATTTATCATCGGTGGAGTCATAGCCTTATTTAGCGGATATTCATTAGGAAAGCTAGGGGCGCGTTATCCCTCTTCTGGTGGAATAATAGAATACTTATCGCAGTCCTATGGTATTGGTTTTTTTACAGGAACGATGGGGATTATGTTGTATTTCTCTGCGATTGTTTCCTTAAGTTTAATTGCCAAAGCATTTGGAAATTACGCAGCCACATTTTTACCGGGTAATGAAACATCACAACTCTGGCATCATTTTTTTTCAGTCGGCGTTATTGTTCTATTTGTTTTCATTAATCTTAAAGGAGCAAAGGATGTTGCTGTTTGGGAAAGAATCACGGTTGGAATAAAATTTATTGTATTGGCAGGCCTATCTATAGTAGGAATCATTTTTATGAATCCCGCACTATTGTCACCGGCCTATTACCCGCCAGGCAATGACATCTTTTTTAGTTTAGCGATTACCTTTTTTGCTTTTGAAGGTTTTCGGGTTATCACCAATACAGCAGAAGACATGCCAAACCCTTCTAAAACACTCCCTAGGGCCATGATGACAGCTATTTTATTAGTTATGGTGCTTTATGTTGCCATTGCATTTGCTGTTTTTGGCAATTTGCCTGTTGACAAAGTTATTGCCGCTAAAGACTTTGCTCTAGCAGAAGCGGCTTTACCTATATTTGGTCAGGTCGGTTTTACTGTCGTAGCCATTACGGCATTAATTGCTACGGCATCTGCCATTAACGCTAACTTATACGCTGTAACTAATGTGACTTATCAGTTAGCTAAAGATGGTGAACTTCCTGCTCAATTTGGTAAGCCCATTGCACATAGCAGGGAAGGGTTAATCATTAGTGGTGTTTTAATTATAATCTTGTCTCTTTTGTTTAATTTATCTGAAATAGCCGCTATTGGCTCAATATCAATTTTATTTGTTCATACGGTTACTCATATTGGACATTTAAGAATTATATCTAAGACCGATGCTTCTGTTTTCCTGGTTTTTATTGCTGCCATGCTAAGTTTTATTGCCATGATACTTGCCCTTATTTATGTCAGCAAGAACTCAGATTCTATTGTATATATTCTTGGCGGGTTTATCCTGGTTGCTTCAATTACAGAAATATTGTTACAACAAATAGCAAAAAGAGAAATAAAACCAAGAATCGTATGATGAAAATGAGGCTAATAAATAGCTGCGCCGGACAACTAATCGCTCGTTTTACTCGTGGCGGGTTAGCACTTAATACAACGTTGTATATCACTAATAACTGAATCGACTACGCGCTCCGCTCAGACCTGATCAAGGGCTTTACCACCCCATGGGCGTCCCTCAACAACTAATTTATACATTTTGTATGTACACCAAAGATCGAATGCGGCAAATGCATCACTTAGGCTGTAGGGTTTTCCACTGTGGGTAATGGTCTCTTCTGCTCGCCATTTGTCAAGGTGTTCCTTGCAACAGAAGAAATTAGTGTTGATACACACGACTAGATAGTAAGGTGCATCACTTGGGATACGATCCTCGATCCAGAGCCAGATATCCTCAGGCGAGTGCCCTGTAATTTTGCTGCCATCATCATTATAGTTAATTGAAATCTCATGGTCACAGTATCTGCACGCTGATCGGATGTCTATCTTACGCTCCAGGGTCGGCGCAAGTGTTAGTGCGTCCATAGCACAAGGCGAATATGCAATACGCCCACCATCTGGACGTACGATTTTATGAATGGTTGGAATCGCAGATACTGGATAAAAGGCAATGACATTATTGAAAAATGGATCACGATAAATTCCGGCAACGCTCTCGAATCCGTCGAGCACCTGCTTGATTACTTCCTGCGGTTGTTTTGTTTTATCTGCAACTTCTTCAAGTGATGGCATCCTGCCTGCTTCCAGTAAGGTGTTGCTAATATAAACATAGACACTGCGCATAACCGGGCTAATCATCGAAGGATCGATAGGGCCGCAGCACTCCTCGCTCGAGTTGTTTTCATTGTTTGTCATGCGGGTTCCTCTTTTATATTTCTTCAGCTAAGACTATCACTTTTCGAGCTGTCGTAACATTATTGATTAATAATATTTGGTATCAAATTATACTCTCACGATATTTTTAGTTTAAGGCTTAAAATTTGCTTAAAAGTAGGTTATTTTACTTTACAATTTAACCATATGAGCGTTAGGCTTATGAAAAAATATATAGTGGCATTGCCTGTAATTTTATTTTTGCTTTTCTGGGCGATAACTTTTATACCAAATGGGTTTATCATTATGAGCGAAGGTAATGATCCTTGGTATACACCATACACTAGTGTTACATTTATCTTTCTTTCAATCTTCTTCTATCCGGCCACATTTGTTTTTGAATTATTTGCTGGTAAAACATTGGGAACAGGCTATCATTTAGTCGTTTTTATATATTCTATAGCGTTTTCATTTTGTATAAATAAGGGATGGAAATACTTTGAAAGAAAAAGTAAATGAGTAATTATACAATAAAAATCAGAAACTCATTTTTGCATATGTATACCCTGAAGGCCTTCGTAGGGCAGAAAAATATTAAGGATGTATAGCAAGCTTAATAATGTGGAGGGCGTTCATTTGCAGGTTGTTCGCTACTGCCGGTATCGGATAAAGTCTGTAGTCGATCCATTAGGTGTTTACATATAATTTCAACTTTATCAATTTGTTGTTGCTGCCGATAAATTTCATCGTTTAATTCCTGAATCGTGTGCTCCTGATACGCCAGTTTAGTCTCAAGTTCGGTTATGCGTTTATCGGTCATTGTTTTTACCTAAAAAGGCAGTTTAACTTATGGCTAAACTGCCTTTTTTATTCTTTAATTAATCCGTACGATTCGTAATATCAATTAAATGATAACCAAACTGCGTTTTAACTGGGCCATGAATAACACCCACTTCGGCGCCAAAAACAACATCGTTAAATTCTTTTACCATTTGGCCCGGTGAAAATTCACCTAAGTCGCCACCACTTGCACCTGATGGACAGCTTGAATGCTCTTTTGCCACATCTGCAAAATCAGCACCGCCTTCAATTTGGGTTTTTAGTTCAGTGCATTTTTCTTCTGTATCAACCAGTATATGCCTTGCGCTTGCTGTTGCCATTTTATTCTCCTGTTAGTTAAATTAATTTGGTTTAAAAAAGCTAATTTCTTTGTTTAATAGTGTTGTTAAATTTTCAACTTGCTGCCGTGTATATTTTATTTTTGCGTTTACTCCCCAAACTACGCCCGGCCAGCAACTGTCCTGCTCGGTTCGAGCCACTAAATGAAAGTGCATTTGCTTTACTATATTACCAATCGATGCAAAATTAATTTTATCGACACTGTAATTGGTTTTTAAAAACCCCGAAAGCGCATTTACTTCTTTCAATAACTGGCTTTGCTGTTTATCATCAAGCTCGTCAATATCAATCGCTGCTACGCCGACTGGAACAATGACAAACCAGGGGATCTCTGCATTGTTCATTAATAATAAAAGACTCGCTTCGCCAGATAATTCGTTTTTTATACTTACCCAGTGCAAATACCCCAGCGGAATACAGTCATTGGCAAGGCGTTTATCGAGTTTAAAATTTTCACTACTCAAGAATCTTCACCGCCATACCCACTTCAAACTCGCCCATACTTTCAGCTATCACATTCTGACCAAACAGGATTTTTTTATCCTGCTTACGATAAGTGCGTAATGTTTTAAGCGGTTCATCGCCTTTAATACCTGTATCAGGGTCAATCGTTGGGATAACGCAACGTTTACAGGGTTTTACAACCCGTAAAATAATATCGCCAATTTGAATTTTTTTCCATTTATCTTCAGCAAAAGCTTCGCAACCCTTTACCACTATATTAGGCCTAAAGCGGCGCATTTCAAGGCTAGCTTGCGAGCCCGATTGCAAAATACGAGTATTTAAATCCTGCAACGAGGCTTCAGATATTAATAAAAAAGGAAAACCATCACTGAAGGCGGTACGGTCACCTTGCTGTGCAAAATCCAGATCTACCTGGCGATATTCCTCTTCTGGAAAGTACACTAAACGGCAAGCTTGCTGTAAAAAAGTGGATAACCAGCTCGCCGCTTCATCACCACAGTCCATGCCATTGCATTGATCATCCCAAACAATGACTTGTTGTGTTCGCTCTAAGTTTGTCACTGTTACTGTGCACGGCGACATATCAGGTGCATTTAAAATGACCCCATTACTAATTAACGATACCGAGATCAAACACATTTGCGCTAATTGGCGCTGGGTTAGGAATTTCCCACTGTCATCAACAATCATCCAGCGCCTATCCATATGCAAACCAAAGCTGTCCACTTTTGCAGCCGTTACTTGCAATTGCGCACAAGACTTAACAGGGTAAATTGCCAGTTCACTTATTTCTATCGCCGATTTTATTTTATTGGCCATTATTTTGCACTCTTAATCTTATTTAAGATTTGCTTAAAAAAAATTACACCTTTTTGTTTTGCTCGCTCTATATTGCGCAGCGGTATCTTTTCAGCTTCGTCATACGTTTCCAGCGCCTTTTCTAAAGAACTTTCTCTAATCAGATGTAACATCGGGTAGGGCGAACGATTTGTATAATTTTCCGCTGCTTCCATTTCTACACCATCAAAACAATAATCTGGATGAAAGCTGGCAAGCTGATAAATACCGGTATAATTTTGTGCTTCTAACAATTGATTTGCCAGTTCTAAAAAATCCAGATAATCATTGAAATCTGTCAATATATTCGGATAAATAATAAGTGTCGTTTCAATTCCCTTATCGCTATCTAAACGCAAGCATTCATCAATTAATACTGACAAACTTTCTTCTGTCTTTTTAGACTCAACCACTTTGTAAAAAAGACTTTGCTGATCAAACACCTTTTTCGCAAATGGGCAAAAATTTAAGCCTATAATAATATCCGACACCCATTGCCTTGTTTGTGAAATAACAGCGCTATTACTAACTTGTTTTGCGGGACTCATCATCAGGAAACCTATTTTAATAGTGCTTTTAATGCTTTAACCACGGCCGGATCATCCCAGTGTATTGCTGCGTTTACACCGTACTTAATCTTACCATCGGGTGCAATTACAAATGTTGATGGAAAAACCAGTACATTCCATTCGCTAGCTTCTTTACCACTGGGATCAAGCAATACCGGAAAATCGACATTAACTTTTTCCATAAAATTTAAAATAGTTTCTTTGTCTTCTCCGTAATTAACCGAGATTAACTCAAATTTTTCATTAATCATTAATTTGCTTAAATTATTAAGAGAGGGGATTTCCTGTACGCAAGGAGGGCACCATGTTGCCCAAAAATTAATAACGGTCACTTTATTCTTATAATTATTTTTTGTATACCGCTTACCAAAAACATCAACCAGCTCTAAAGTACGTGGCTTTGGATTTGCTTTAAAGGCTTTTAGTTTGATGTCCAGTGATTTATGCGGCACCTTGTCTTGCTGCTTTAAAATAGCGGCTTGTTTTGGTTTTTTTGTTTTAGAAAGTAACTTAATACTTGCCAGAATTTTTCCCGGCATTGAATCTATCTGCTTTAATGTTGCAACCTTATTGTCTCCGCTATAAAAAAGGCCGGTTACACCTTTTAATAACCTAAAATAAACGGCTGCACCGCCCACTTCTAGTTTAGCTAGCAGTTCCTTTATTTGCCAACGATTGCCTCGTTTGCTGCCCTGAAAAATCATTATAGGTATATTGGTTGCTTCAGTAATACTTACAAACTCTGGCTTTAAGCCTAGCGCCGGGACTTTAGAATAAAGCTCAGGCGAATAAAGAATGGCACCATTTAAATAGAAGTTTTTATTTGTCGAATGCCTTAACTGCCACTGTCTGGCCGCCTTTAATACAGGAATTGCGCCATAAGAACGCGTTAGCAATGTGATTCTTTTTTTTGTTTTTTTATGTGCATATTCAATTAAACCTGTTAGATATTTACTATCAAGTTTGCGCATGGTTGCTGTACTTTTTTCTAAAAACAGGCTTTCAGCCAAATCAACATGCCATGTTTCCAGGCCTAGCTCACTCAACCTTTTTGACATATCGATTGCGCGCTGACCCGTTCCATAGCCTGGTGCAACCCAAATAATTAAGTCTTTATTATTTAAATCTGTGTTTTTTGGTTTTATTTTTTTAATTGACAGGCTCTGATTTGCTACTTGCACTTCTATTTCTTCGTACTTGGCTCCGGCCAAAACCGTAGAGTGAATAGCAAAACTCATTAAAACCATTACCAGCAAATTAGTTAAAGAAAATTTAGTCATGCTCACTCATTAATTCTTCAAGTTGTTTTTTGCGTTGCTTTTTATCCAGTGAGGTTAAGCGCTCAACCTCACTATAAAACACCTTGTAGTCACTGTTGGCATTTTCAAACAACCGCTGAAATGCCGGCACCCAGTTATTGTATGTTGCCACCAAAGCCAGGTGTGCATTATTTAAACCTTGCTGCACCCACTTGTCATATCCACTGTAGTTATTCCATTTACGCTTAAAGATTATATATGAGGACTGTAAGCGTAAAAAAGTTTTTACTTTAGCATTTTGCATTTGCTGAGGTGATTGTTTACTTTCATATAATTCTGTTAATTCCTTGCGCGTGTTCTTTAATATACTTTTAAACTCTTTATCTCTCTTTTTGGCCATTAAATACTTTTTAAATTTTAACGGGTTGTCTGTTTGCTTAAACCAGGCTTTAATGCCTTCGAGTTCAACACTGGTTGCAAAAGCTTCATTAAAAGCGGTGTCGTTTTCAACGTATATTTCCTGATGTGCCAGTTCATGAAAAATAATACCGACTCGGTACGCTTCAGACTTATACAGCATAGTGCTTAATAATGGGTCGTCAAACCAACCCAGCGTTGAATACGCTTTGGTACCGGACACATATACATCCATTCCCTGAGCTTTTAAGGTTGCTGCAAATTTGTCAGCCGCTTGTTTCGAAAAGTAGCCCCGATAACTTACGCAACCAACAATTAAAAAGCACCATTCTTTTGGCGTGATCGAATAGGCTGGGGCTGCAACAACCGTCCAGACAACATAGTCACGCCCAACATTCACATAGTTCCGATAGCTGTTATTGTCAGGTAACAGTAAAGTTTTACTGGCAAAGTCCCGCGCCTGTTGCGCGTTGATCAATAACGCTTTTATTTCAGGTGTTGTTTGCGGGTTATCAATTACTTCCTGAACGGGCTGTTGTTTGTTCAGTAGCTCGGCGTGGCCTTGTATTTTTTCCCAGTAATAACCCGCACTTGAGCAGCCCTGAAGAAAAAGGCTGGCTACGATAATAAGGTATAATTTAGTCATGCCGGGTTTATTTTCCAATACAAAAACTCGAAAATATCTCGCCCAGCAAGTCATCACTGCTATATTCGCCGGTAATTTCAGATAGGGCCTGCTGAGCCTGCCGCAGGTCTTCTGCCACCAGCTCACCGGCTTGAACTTCAACTAGCTGCCTTTTGCTTTGTTGCACATAATCACGCGCCCGCTCTAAGGCATCCAAATGTCGTCGCCGTGCCAGGAAGGGGCTTTCGCTGGTTTTTTCAAAGCCCATACTTTGCTGTAAATGATCCCGCAAAATAGCCAGCCCTTCGGTGGTTTTTGCAGATAACTTAATATGCTGCTGGTTATTTTTGGTTGTTATTTCTGCTGATTGGGCGGACAAATCAATCTTATTGTGGATCACCGTTATCGGTAATCGCGAGGGAAGTTTCTGTAAAATGGTTTTGTCGGCCTCGGTAATGCCATCGCGGTCATCCACCAGCACTAAAACTCTATCTGCCTGTTCAATTTCCAGCCAGGCACGTCGGATCCCTTCCTTTTCTACCGTATCCGCAGATTCACGCAAACCGGCAGTATCAATAATATGCAGCGGTAAACCATCAATATTAATTTCTTCTTTTAATACATCGCGCGTGGTGCCCGCTATTTCGGTCACAATAGCCGAATCCCGCCCAGCAAGTGCATTTAACAGGCTCGATTTACCCGTATTAGGCTGCCCGACCAGGACCACTCGCATGCCGTCACGCAATAACACCCCTTGCTGTGCTTCTTGCATAATAGCGCCAAAGTTCTGCAAGATAGCCTCTATTTGCTGTAATATCTTACCATCAGATAGAAAATCGATTTCTTCTTCGGGAAAGTCAATCGCCGATTCAACGAACATTCGTACCCGAATAACCGCGTCAACAAGGGAGTGGATTTTATCTGAAAACACCCCTTGCAGGGATTGAATTGCTGACCGTGCTGCCTGCTCGGAACCGGCTTCAATTAAATCAGCAATGGCTTCTGCCTGGGTTAAGTCCATTTTGTCATTTAAAAAAGCGCGCTCGGCAAACTCACCAGGATTCGCCAGCCGCGCCCCAAGCGCTAATGTGCGCTTTAACAGCCTGTCCAGCACCACTTTACCGCCATGACCCTGCAATTCCAGCACGTCTTCACCCGTAAACGAGTTGGGTTCGACGAAATAAAGTGCTAACCCCATATCGATGGTTTCACCATTAGCATCAAGAAAAGGGCCATAATCGGCAAAACGCGGTTTAGGAATCGATTTTAGTAATTTTTTGCCTATTTTACTGGCATTTTTACCGGAGATACGAACAATACCTACGCCCCCCAACCCCGTCGCCGTTGCAATAGCAGCAATGGTGTCCTGTTCTACGCGAGACTCGGGCTGGGTTGACATGGTATTTATATTCTCAAACGGGTGATTGTGCTGAAGCCGCCATTTAACTATCAATTTACACGATCATTTTCTTATATTGAAGGACTGATTAATAACAGGATAGCTCTAACAGCAGGGTAGAGCCTATTCAGATAAGCCCTGCTTGCCCTAAAAAGAAAAACACCCGACATAAACTATTATGCCAGGTGCCGATTTCAAACAACCGTTAAGTTTACTTTCTCTCTTTCATCACTTTATTGGTGATATACCATTGCTGTGCAATCGACAATATATTATTCACAACCCAGTACAATACAAGACCCGCCGGGAAGAACATAAAGAAGACGGTAAAGACCACCGGCAACATCATCATTACTTTTGCCTGTATGGGGTCAATTGGCGTTGGATTCAGTTTTTGCTGAATAAACATACTGACACCCATTAGTAATGGAAGTATGTAGTAGGGATCTTCGACCGACATATCCTTGATCCATAAAATCCACGGCGCCTGACGTAATTCAACACTTTCCAGTAATACCCAGTACAGGGCGATAAAGACAGGAATTTGTACCAGGATCGGCAAGCAGCCCCCAAGCGGGTTTATTTTTTCTTTCTTGTACATTTCCATCATGGCTTTATTCATGCCAGCACGATCATCTGCAAAGCGCTCTTTCATTACCACCATTCGTGGCTGCACGGCTCGCATTTTTGCCATCGACTTATAACTGGCTTCAGACAACTTATAAAACACAGCCTTAATTAAAAGGGTTAAAAAGATAATCGCCCAACCCCAGTTACCCACCACGCCATGTATTTTTGTGAGCAACCAGAAAATCGGTTTTGCAATAACGGTTAGCACACCATAATCAACCGTTAACTCCAGTCCTTCAGCAATTTTTTCTAATGCCGCCTGATCTTTAGGGCCAGCATAAAATACCGTATTAAATGTATAGTTTGCTCCGGGGGTAACCACGGTTTCATTTTTATCTCTAAAGCCAATGGTATAAATAACGTTTCTCGGTTTATAACTGGTGTAATAAGTTTCTGCTTTATCTTTTTCAGGCACCCATGCGCTTAAAAAATAGTGCTGAATCATCGCCGCCCAACCACCGGTAATGTCTCTTTTTAAATTGCTTTCCTGCATGTCTCCAAAATCGATTTTTTCATAACGTTCGTCCGGCGAAAAAATAACCCCGCCCATATAGGTATAAATAAACTGTGACTGATCAACTTCCGATACTTGTGTGCGTTGTAGTTGATAGTACGCATTACCACGCCATATTTTATCGGTTTTATTTTCTACTCTTTGCTTTACATCAACCTTGTGACTACCGCGATAGAAAGTATACGTTTTAGTAAACTGTACGCCGTCTTTGCTCGTCCAGTATAAATTCACATCCATTGAGTCTTTTGACTCAGCTAATATATAGTTTGTGCGTTCTGTTTTATATGTGTCTAAATGGTTTGGCGCTGCAACAATGGAATTAGCATCGGTTCTTTTACCGGTAAAACCACTTTGAGCAACAAAAATCCGTGGTAATGTTTCATTCATTAATAAAAAAGGATTTTCGGGTTCGTTTAATTTTGCTGGATAGTCTAAGAGTTTAAGCTGACGAATATCACCACCGACAGTATTAATGGTTACATCCAGAACATCAGTGACAACATGTATAGCCTGGCCATGTTTAAATATCTCTCTGGACTGTTCAGCAGGCACTGCAGAGGAAGAGGAAGTAGCACGAGATGTAACCGTTGATTGCTCTAGCGCAACTGGAACTTCACCGCTTGTATTCGCTGACGAAATACCCTGATCTGATTGTGTTTGTGCCGTACGTGTAGTTGGTTGCAACTTCTTTAACTGCATGATCCTGTTGCCATGCATCAAACATTAAAAACGCAATAAATGCCAAAGCAACAAATAACAGCAAACGTTGTTGTTCCATACTCTTTTACAACCTTTTATTTTTAAATTTATTTATGTTCATCTTCACTCAGCATTTTTCTCTGTTTCTTTTCTGGAACAGGATCAACACCACCTTCATTAAAAGGGTGGCAGCGGCCTATTCGTTTTATTGCCAGCCAACCGCCTTTTACTAACCCATGCACTTTAATTGCTTCTTCTGCATAACTTGAACAACTTGGATAAAACCGGCAGCGCGGCCCAAGTAATGGACTGATCAAATAGCGATAACCTCTTATAATTAGTAAGAAGGGATATTGAATTGCTTTGCTAAATGTTGCCATTGTTGTTCAAGTACAGTCCGAAGTTGCTGAGACGTTGCGCCATTTGCAGCGTGTTTTGCAAGTACAACGATATCCAAACCCGCTAATTGTACCTTATGTTGACGAAAACTTTCTCTAACAATACGTTTAAATCGGTTTCGGCGAACGGCGAGTTTAATATTCTTTTTGGCAACTGCCAAGCCCAGCCTTGCAAGCTGGATTTTTCCATCAGAATTGTTATAGCTGGAATTTTTTCGTACAAGAATAAGCAAATAAGCATGATGACGCTTATAGGGGGTTTCAAAAACATGGCTAAATTGTTTTGCTGTGAGAAGGCGGTTAGCTCGAGAAAAAGACCCTGTTTTTCTATTTGCAGACAAATCAGCATGTTGTTGATTTGGGCAGGGCACACCCACAAGCTTATCCTTTACGGACATGGGGGTTCTTTACTCAAGAATTAAGCACTTAAGCGTTTGCGGCCTTTTGCACGACGTGCATTGATAATTGCGCGACCACTGTGTGTTGCCATACGCGCACGAAAACCGTGTGTGCGAGCGCGTTTTAATGTACTAGGTTGAAATGTGCGTTTCATTTAAATATCATCCGTTAAAAATCAATAAGTTACTAACGATAGTTTTCGTCAGAAAAGGCACGCAAGAGTAATGTTTATCGGCCTGACTGTCAACCGGATGAAGAACTAAATATATAAAAAAGCCGCTTTATCCCAGCTGCAAGTGAACAGGGAATTTAGATTTATCGCACGATAACTGTGGATAACTTTTTTCTCTGGTGTTAAATTAGGGCCTCGATAAAATGGCTGAAAAAATAATTATGATGCCTTATTTATTACCTAACATACTAAATTTATTATAGTTTTTCCTTATTTTGAGGTAACACGTGCAATCACTCTGGGATCAATGTCTCGATCGCTTGGAAGGCGAGCTTTCGCCTCAACAATTTAACACCTGGATACGCCCATTGCACTTTGTGCTGGATAATGATGCAGCTCGCCTGTTGGCACCCAATAGCTTTGTACTGGATTCAGTAAACGAGCAGTTTATTTCCCGTATTAATGAAATTATCAGCCAGCTCGACTCGAGCTTTCCCGCACCGATAAAAATAGAAGTCGGCAGCCATGAAACGGAAACACGCGAAGCTCAAAACCAGAATTATACACCAGTAAAAAACCCACCCAGCTCTTTTCAGCGTAAAAACGGCTTAAACCCCAATTTCACCTTTGACTCTTTTGTTGAAGGCAAGTCCAACCAAATGGGGCGCGCCGCGGCAACCCAGGTTTCTCAAAATCCCGGTACCGCCTATAACCCGCTCTTTATTTACGGTGGAGTAGGTCTTGGAAAAACACATTTAATGCACGCGGTGGGCAATTTAATTAAAGATCATAACCCCGATTCTAATGTGGTTTATTTGCATTCTGAACGATTTGTGTCCGACATGGTGAAATCGTTCCAGCACAATACCATTAATGAATTTAAACGTTATTACCGTTCGGTCGATGCCTTGCTGATTGATGATATCCAGTTTTTTGCCGGCAAAGGACGTTCACAGGAAGAGTTATTCCATACCTTTAATTCGCTGCTCGAAGGTAACCAGCAAATTATTATGACTTGCGATCGTTATCCAAAAGAAATTGATGGTTTAGAAGAACGCTTAAAATCCCGATTTGGCTGGGGCTTAACGGTAACCATTGAACCCCCGGAACTGGAAACACGCGTGGCTATTTTAATGAGCAAAGCCCAGCAGTCGAATATTGACCTACCTGAAGAGGTTGCCTTTTTTATTGGTGAAAGGATACGCTCTAATATCCGAGAACTCGAGGGAGCCTTACGTAGAGTAGTAGCAAACGCTCACTTCAGTAATAAAACCATTACCCTCGATTTTGCTAAAGACGCGTTACGCGATTTATTGTCATCCCACGATAAAATGGTTTCGATTGAAAACATTCAAAAAACCGTCGCTGGCTATTACAAAATTCGTGTCTCAGATATGCATTCCAAACGTCGAACCCGCTCGGTCACTCGCCCTCGCCAACTGGCAATGGCACTTTGCAAAGAACTAACAAACCACAGTTACCCTGAAATTGGTGATGCATTTGGGGGACGTGATCACACCACTATTTTACATGCCTGTCGTAAAATTGAAGAATTGAAAGAAGAAGATCCACGGATCAATGAAGATTATCGTAATTTATTGCGGACTTTGAGCACATAATTTAATAAAGAAATAAGCTGGGGAAAAAAACTGGTTTTAATTTGAATAAGCTGTGGATAATTATTTAAAGTAGATAAATGTAAGTTTACCCACATTTTATCCACAGATAACAAGACGTCTAAATGGGAGTTATCAACAGACATAAATTCCCTGTAACGGCATGATTTAAAATGGATAAACAGAGTTATTAACAGAATTTTTTGCCTTAATAATAGTAAT
>QIKU01000214.1 GCA_003232015.1 Gammaproteobacteria bacterium | reverse complement strand
TTTTCGTCTCATTGTCTTTCTCCTGTCGTACGTTAAAATACATCAGGATTATCACTTATGCTACTGTCTCATTTTCGGGGTCCACTTCTAAGTGCATTCAGTAAAACGATACGTAAGGTATGGGGAGATGTTGGCCTTGCTTGATGCAGAAGAAATTATGGCACATATAGATAGGCGATTGTGCAATTTTATTAATAATGTAAGTTTTCGTCCAAGTGATGAAGCTATTTTACTATATGTGTCTCGTGAAAAAGTAGCTGGTAAGGCTAAGGCTGGTTTTACTTCTTACAGACAGATGAATAATCTTAGCCTTCGATTAAAAGAAAAATTTTCAAGAGATGTTGAAGTTATTTATTCTTTATGGGAGAACCACCAAGATTTAGAAAGTGCAATTCATAATATGCTCAATCACCGCTTTAAAGGTAAAGTACTATCTTTCTATATGTCTTTTGTCGAGGAAGATAAAGTTAATGCTTGGGTAGAGGTTATAGATGAGGGATCTCAATTAAATGATGAGATAGAGAAATATTATAAGAAATTGATAGAAGATGCAGGGTTTCACTATGGACTTATACAATGGATAAACTCTCAGAGTGATTTACCAACATTTCCATGGCTACTTAGATTTTTAAAATTACGGCAACCGATTAACTTAAAAGAATTTTTAGGCGCCATATCGGAAGAGTTTCCTACTATAAGTGAGAAATGGCTTAATCATAAATTAGATCAGTTGAGAAAGAAAAAGTTAATAATTCGAGAAAAATCAGGCAATTATGCTTTAACATCAGAAGCTTTGAGCGTTGTTCCAGCAGGTGCTAATTATAGGAGTTCTGATATTGGCAGGGCACTTGATCTTGGGAGAAGAAAGTGGTGAAATTGACCTCAGGAGTGGTGGTTCTTACTCGTGAGGGTGTGCATCATACCCGTTTGCGAAGGCTAGGCACAGAAGGGCGTTGGAATAACATCCAGCGCTACTTCGAATCGCTGGATGTTATTCCAACGGAATTAATGAAACATGAAGAGAATTTGCCATGTTAGCCCCACCACTCCTAGTTTCTTATTCAACAGTTGAAGATTATCTATCTGCTCTTCCAGAAAATCTCCGTATCCAATATGAGGTGGAAATTCGTTCGTTAGTTGAACAAGGTCTACCCCCCATTGTTTCTTCAAGTTGTTTAGCAATTCTTTTTGGCTATACAGTTAAATTTGTAAATGCGATGCGGTTTCAAAATTATAAATACTATAGAGAATTCACAATACGCAAAGGTAAGAAAAAAAGAAAAATACAAGCTCCAAAAGTTTCAATAAAAGTTATTCAAAAATGGTTTGGTTATCATTTGGCTTTAGCTTTACCTGTTGAAGATTATGTTTTTGGTTTTGTTTCTGGTCGTTCTGCAGTATATGCAGCACAGAAACATTGTAATTCAACTTGGATATATTCAGTCGATATTAAAGATTTCTTTTCAACAACAAATGAAGGTGTTATGAAACGTGCGTTATTAGAATTGGGCTACTCTCAAAAAGCATGTGATCTAATAGTACCATTATGTTGTTATATAGATAAGTTGGCTCAAGGCTCACCAGCTAGTCCAGTCCTTTCAAATTTAGTAATGAAACTTGTTGATGAGAAGTTATCTGCTTTGTCGGTTGAACATGGTATTACATTTACACGCTATGCAGATGATATTATTTTCTCTGGTATAAATGAATTTCCTGAAATCATTAAACAAAGTGTAAAAGATATATTTGAGGGAACATGCTGGGAGTTATCTACAAATAAAGAATATTTTGCAGACGCTACAAAAGGACAACGACTAAAAGTTCACGGATTATTAGTAAATGGAGAAAAAGCAAGATTAACGAAAGGATATAGAAATAAGGTTCGTGCTTATAAGCACTTGATTAATTCAGGTAAAGTTAAAGATGAGGATTTACGTAGACTTACTGGACACGTTAAATATTCTGAGTCTGTTGAGAATAGTGAGGGATAATTAGAAAGCCTGATAAGGGCCTGAACTCTGGGAGTCAGGCCCTGACGAATCCCCACGAATATCCCAATATAAGGTAATAAAAACAAAGAGATACTAAATAATTAGCCCCGCAAGTCCGTCAGGGTCAGGTCTTGCCCCGTGCCTTTTGACTCGAAACTGTTAAGGTTGCACCTGTGCGGATAGTAAGGGTACAGGGCAAGACCTGAGCTTGTTAGCATGTTCTACCTCCAGTTTTTTAACTAAACCAGTTATCCAATGCGTAGACGCTGAAAATAAATAGCAACCAGCTAACTCCAATTACTGCAAAAGCCACATGCAGTGCGGTATAGATTTTACACGCTATTTTTATAGCAGGTTCAACAGTGGGAACGTTTTCAAGTTTGTTGAAACGTTTTTTCTTACGAATATAATCCGGGTAGGCGATTAAGAACATATAGATGACGGTTTTAATAAAACTCAATGGCCAGGCGCTAAACATAACCAGTTGTTGTTCGTTAAACCAGGGCGACTGAAAAAGAATGGGATCGAGTCGTCGATACAGCAGGTTATGCATAATAATTAAAAAGGGTATTAAGATAGCGAGTAAAATGATTCCAATGCCAGCGCCGCCTGCTCCTATGATAAAAATGAGGTCAGGTGAATCTATCGACATAATTGAGAAATTCCCGTTGCCGATGCAATATCTACTTTTCTTCCGTAAGTGTCATACCATTGTCCCATTCCTTTTCCTGCGGCATAACCACCTAAAGCACCTGCGGTACCGACCGCCAGTGCAGCAACCCAACCCACGGGTGTAAACATCAACATAATAACAACTGCTGTGGCAGCCCCACCGAATACACCTCCAACGCTTTCAACCAGTATTTTATTTTTTTTATGGGTGTCAGTGGTGTTTGCAATATCATTGCAAGCCAGGCCTAAACTGACTGCTGATAGAACCACGCCACCACGGGCAGCATGTTTTGCTAATTGATTCATACGACCTATTTGGCGAGTAATATTTTGTGTTGGTGTGCGTCCTTTTGTTTTTGAAATACGGAGGACTTCACTTTGAGTCCGTGTTCCACTCAAGATTTTACCTAAGGGCCCAATCCTTGCCTTAATATTTGATACAAGTTTTTTGCGACGATAATCATATTGGCCTTTGGTTATCGTGCCCGCTCTATAGTCATCGTAGTTTTGTGCCATTTCAGTTAATAACGGAGTGTTGGCAGTGAAGGTTTTATTGAGCATTGTCGTACTGGCATAACCTGTGCCCAGCATAATAGGGGTTAAGGTAGAAAGAAGTTTTTTTTCTTGTGGATTAGAGCGTTGCCATTGTGATTGTAGCGGTTTAATCAGTTCTTTATCAATTTGCAGCACGGGTGTTGAGCCCTGATGGCTTGTTATTGAGCAGTATTGTGGCGGAATACTTAATTGGAGTAATTGGTTTGGGTATATTTTATTCGGGTTTTTAAGGCCTGGGTTGTCGATTTTAATCTGGCTGATAATAGCTTCACGTTGTGGAGTAGTGACGAACCCATGGTAGCGATTAATAATTTTACCAAGATTGTCACCTGGACGAACATGGTAGAAAATAGTGTCGGTATTAGTTATCATTGTTGACCGTCCTTGTTGTTTTATTTAATGCTAAATCCATTAATGTTCTTGTTCTATCGTCATGCATTTTTTCAACAAGACTAGCATATTTGTAGCTAAAATATCGAGTGACAGAACATAATTTTGATGATTGGGGTTAGAGGTATCGGGGTCTTGCCCCGTGCCTTTTGACTCGGAACTGCTAATGGTTGTCCCTTTTCGGATAGTAAGGGAAAAGGGCAAGATCTGAGCACATTGGCATGTTCTATCCATTGCATATCTTTGAATAAATATTACTGTCAGGTTGTATTTCTAATTTGTTTGCAACTTCGTATGTGTGCTGATAAGAACAGAACTATCCCTAATAGTAGTATTGAAGCATAGTTATTTTTAACCACAACAGAATGATCGGTGAGTGAAAAAGCTGAAATGGCAATAATATGAATTAATCCAAGTGCCGAAGTTTTCTTGCATATTTTGTAGTCTTTAATATAAATAAATGCGGGATAGTAAAAAAGCAAAAGTATTGTTAATAATCCAAATATTCCTTTAGCTATGGTTAATTCCATAAACGCGTTATGGGGGTGTGCATACTGGCCAACAGCAGAGTTTGCTCTGTTATCTTTAATGTAGCTCTCTGTTGCTTCTTTATAATTTCCAGGACCGACACCTGTTAGTAGATTGTCCTGTATGACTAAGATCCCTGTTCGTAACATTTCCAGGCGTACACCCGATGATGTGGTTGAACTGCTGTCTTTTACATGGTTTGTGGCTTGAAAATATTGCTGTACTTCTGTTACTGAAATATCGACTCTTTGTTTGACCGTGCTTGAGCTTTGGTATATTAAAAGAGCAGCCAGGACTATTGTAGCTAAACTTGCAAACATCCAACGAGGTTTAGAAAAGAACATAACGCAAAACACACCGGTAATAAGGAAGCCAACATAGCCGCCACGAGAGCCCGATAATGCTGCTGTTGTTAATGCAGCGGCTACCGATATTAGAATTATTGAAATATCTAATTTATTAAGGTGTTTAAAATTCTGCCATAAATAATAGAGTGACCAGAAGCTAATTAAAACTGAAAATGGCCCAATGATGTTTTTGCTATATACGCCAAGCGCTGTGCCATGGCCAACAATGTAAATATCATAATAGGCTTGAGCAAAAAGAAAAAAGCCAGCAACAATGCTACCGCGTAATAACCAGGTGCTGCAATCTGAGTAACGCCTTAATAATATATATAATGGAATTGCAAGTAAGAAGCGTAATTCAGTGCCTAAGTAATAAGTTTGAGCTTGCCCCCACCCATTGGCTAAGGATGAGATGATAAACATTGAGAAATAGGCGGCGCAAATCCAAAAAAATATTTTTTCCTGCTTAGACAAAGGTTCGCGGGGTTTTCTAAGTGTAAATAATGCAATTAAAACCAGAAGATTAAATATATTTGTAATCCAGTGTCTAACACTCATACCTGCGATGGGGAATAAAAATATGAGTAAATAAACAAGGCGTTCTGTTTTATCGGGATAGGCAGTGAAGGGTTTATATGCCCAGCTAAGGATTTTTTCCATCTTAAATGTGTATCTACGTAATTAACCAGGTGTAGCTGATTTTAGCATACAGTGCGCTAATATGGGAGGGTGTGAAGGTATATATTATACTAAATAGCTGAATTTAATAGTTATTTTTCGTCCTCGTGAGAATATAACTGTGTACTGAAAATAGAGACTTAATTCAGCTTTACTGGCAATGCAGGGTCAAACAAGTCACCATATAAACTATGAATAACAAATTGCTGTTCGTTCTGTTTTGAATGTTTTATTTCCCGCCAGGGCACAATGTAAATTATTTTGGGCAGTTCTGTATTGCCTTTGATGGTTGTTGTGTCCATTTGGATTTCAATTTCTGCATGTGCGATATTTTGAAATATTACAGCTACAACGATACTTGCTATTAATAATAATTTTAGTGTAAATTTATACATTAAATTAACCTTGTTTTAGCGAGCTTTCTAATTGCTTAAGCCAGTCTGCTGTTTGCTTGTCTTTGATGCCTTTTTTGCTAATTATAGATAAGTATTTTTGATAGTGATGAGCTGATTTTTCTAATTCATGAAAGTAAATATCATAAAGTAAAGCGATATTGTAGTGTGCTTTTGCATAGTCATTTTTGTATTTTATGGCCAGTAAAAAATACTTTTCTGCACTGGAAAAATTGCCTTTATTATTCTCTATAATTCCTAATATATTATAGGCATATGGGTTTTTTGGATTAAGGATAATGGTTTTTTCCAGAGATTTTTTTGCCTGTTCGGTTTGGCCTTTTTGGTAATATATCAGGCTAATATTGGCGTGTGGGCCTGCCAGGTTGGGGTGTTTTTCTATTATGCTTAGCAACAGAATTTCTGCTTGCTCGGGTTTGTTATCCCGCAGTGCATAGAGTGCTTGTTTGTAATTATTCAAATCGTTAGAGCTTAATACCGGTTTGTTACTTTTATCTTCTGTTGCTGTTGCCGATGAAGAGCTGTCTTCTGGTAGTTGTGCGCAGCTTAGGCTGCCTGTTATCAGCAGTATTAAGATGGCGTATTTGGCAATACAGTTAGTGTAATACATTAATGTACCTGTCTACTTTAAGTTTACGATTATATCTGACCGGGAAGAGTATTTTCAGCTTGCCCATGCTCTTTTGTATCCATTTGTTATGAACATTATTTTTTGTGTGTTCCATGTTGATCTCATAAAATTCAATGGCTTTTTCTTCGAAGGGGAAGGCCTGATCTTCCAGTAGAATTATGTACTGTTCACGTTCGTCTTTGTTTAAATTTTGGGGTAGTTCTGCTTTAAGGAGCGCCTTGCTAAAATCATTGTAAATGCTGGCAATTGCATAGGTTGCTTCTGTGCTGATTCCGGAAATTTTATAAACGGATGCTTTTCCATAGAGTTGTACCGATCGCTGCATTTCTTTTTTCTTACTCCGTAAGCTTTTCTTTAATGGGTGAATAAGTTTTATCGCTCTGTATTTTCGATCTTTTTCTCGTGCGAGTGAGATAAGGGCGGTTGCAGCGATATATTTAGTTCGTGCCGTTTTGCTCTTATAGGCAGATTTGTCTGCCTTGATAATTCTTTTTCGCCAGTATGAAACTTGCTTGTGCGCATTAATATTTTTATTGAGTTTAACAAGCTTATTCAGCGACTCCATGTATTGAGAGAATGGTTTTTTGTATATGGAAATATAGCGTTTATATGAACGTATGGCTGCTGGGTAATTATCTTTATTTTCGTATAATTCTGCTGCTTGTAAAAGAGCGGTTTTCTTTAGATTACGATCGGTTCCTGAGTTTGCCAGTTTTTCAAATTCGTGTGCGGCTTTCAGGTTTTGTCCTGAGTTTAGGTAGGCCAGAGAAAGATTTTGGGTAATATTGTGGCTTAATTTATGTGTTGGATATAATTTTTGAAACATTTTTATTGTGGAAATGGCTTTATCCCATAATTTATGTGACATAAATAATGATATTGCATCATACAATCCGGTTGGGGCTATTTCGGAGCCTGGCGCAATACTGGCAATCCGTAAAAAATGCGATGTTGCAGACTGTATATTCTGCTGCATTTTTTCTTCCTCGGCCTGTCTGTAAATAGTTAGAGCGAGGTGGTTTTTTAAATTCCGGCTGCTAGCAGAATTTGGCAATTTATGCTTTAGCAGTTCAATGTATCTTTCTTCAGCTTCAGGGTATTTTTTTAGCTTAAAATAAGACTGTGCTGCTAACAGGCTTGTTTTTTGGGTAACTTTTTCTGAACTTGATTCCGGGGTCAATTTTTCTAAATATATTACTCTGGAATACTTTTTATGTTTAAAGGCAAGTTCAGAGGCATGGTTTATGATAGTGCCTGTTCGTTTATCATAAGGGTAGAGTTGGCTGTACAGTGCAGTGTAGTCAATGTTCTTTTTCAGATATACGCTGGTTTTTTGTGCTGATAACCTGGGTGTTTTTAATAAGTGACTTGTTGTAATAATTGTTGCATAGGCCGCATCTTTATTAAGTATAATTTTATTATCATAAGCTGCTTTTTCGTAATAGTGTAGCGCCTGCGAAAGCCGTCCTGAAGTTGATAGCAGTTCGGCATACAAATAGTTAGTGTTGTCTTTTCGAATATGGGACTGGTAATGTTTAAGATAGCGTTTGTACCATAAGCTTGCACTTTTATAATCTACAATTTTTTTATTATGTTGGTAAGCTTTGTGATAATGACTGGACATTTTCAGAATGTATTTTTTTAGTGTAAGGGCTACCGAATGGCTGGTTTTGTGGTTAATGTTTTTTCTTTTCCAGTATGGGCTAAGTGGATTGTAGGCCAGATAAAACTGGTTTGCTGCTTTATTTAATTTATTGGCAAAGCCACCCTTGCTCCAGCTATTAAGAATATTTAGGTAGGCATCAGGGATATTTGTCGATATTTCTTCATGTCGTATAAATTTTTCAAGCACCGCTACGGCATCAGAAAATCGTTCCTGTTTTAGATAAACATTGCTGACACTCAAGTAAATTTGATATCGGGATTTTAATGCTGGATTGGACTTCATGTACTGACGCAGAGGTTTTATGCCACCCGCATAGGCAAAGGCAAGGCCGATGGTTCGGTAGTATTCGTCAAACTGTGACTTTTCTGACTTGCTGAGTGATGCGTAGGGCGCAAAATCGTGATAATTAATTGCAGTTACTAAATCATCTACAGCTTCGATATAATAGTTCTGTTTAAATCGTGCCCAGCCTCGTTTAAAGGTGGCTTTTTCATAGTAAAGTGCATTTTTCTTTGAGCTTATAACTTCGGTGTATGCATCTTCGGCTGTTATATAGTCTCTGCGTGTAAATGCCGCCTCACCAATTCTAAACTGTGCTTCAATATAATAGACGGATTTTGGATAATACTTTACGAGCTTCTCGAGCTGTTTTATTGGATTACCAATATCCCCTTTTTGTTCATATGCTTTTGAGAGTTGATAAATGAGTCGGTCATTATTCTTTTCTTTTGGGTAATCCTGGAGTGAAGTTGTTAACAGTTCAATTGTTTTATTAACTCTTGCGTAATATTTATTGTCATCCCATATCTCTTTGCCTGTTACTTTTTTCCTGTTATCAAGTAATTTGTCGCTCAAGTCAAATTCGATTTCGGCAAGTCGGCTAATTGCAGTCATTCTTGCTTTGTTATTGCTGTTGGCATGTTTAAGGTATTCAAGGTACGCGGCTTTAATTTCTTCACTGGTTTTTGGTTTGATATAGATAATGTTTTGTCGGGCATCTTTTTTTATAATATCAAGATCACGTAATGTGCTATGCCGCTGTTGTGTTGCGCAAGCAGTTAATAGCAGGCTACCGATTATAAAAAAAGTAAGGGTGTAGTATTTCATATTAATTGGGTTTGCTATTATCATATAATCGGGCTAGCCCATACTGAGCCTGATTTTGATAACTTTTTAAATAGAGGGTTCGTTTTTTTAAGTCCGTAATAACAATTTTTTTGAATAAAGTGTTGTATTTATTTGTAAGGTCATTTATTTCATTCTGGAATTCAGTGAGGGGTATTGCAGCTTTAAATTTTCCCAATCTTTGCTGGTTGTTGACAAATAAAATAAGGTGGTTTTTGCTCAGATCTATTTTATTATTTTTTATCAATAGCGTATTATTTTTAATGGCGGGTAAAGTATTAGAAGTAATGTTTATGTTCATTAGAAGTGAGTTTATCTCGCGAACCCTTTTTTGATAATAAGCTAGAGCAATCGAATAACTGGCAGAGGCGGTTTTATGTTGACCAAGTTTTTCGTATATATAGGGTAATAATAAATAGGACTCTTCAACGGGCAGGGCATGGGTGTCTTTTTGTTGTAGCAGGTTTAGTATGTTGAGGGCTCCAATATTATCCCCCTGGCTGGCGGCTGCAAGAGCGATGCCCAGCATAGCCCGAATTGCATAGCGGCTATTTTTGTTTATATTGCGAAATGATTCTCTGGCTTCTCTGAAATATTCCTGTTGTAAGAAAGAATAACCCAGCACGAGATATAATCGGTTAATAAACTCTTCTTCATCTGTTTTTTTTAATGATTTTTCTTTTAATATTTCGGATATAATGATATGGGCGTCTGTCCACCAGCCCTGACGTATATATGCGATTGCGGTGTTTAGTCTGGCATAATGATAATAAACAGACTCGGTGGGCACTTTCCGATAAAACTGTAATGCTTGACGGTGTTTTTTTAGATTTTGCAGAGCAATGCCGTTCATTATTAATGAATAATGACCATTGTCACGCGACAGGTCTTCATGAATTCCCTCGAGTGTATTCAGGGTTTTATTCCACTTGTTACGATTGAAATAGTATTCTGAAAATATAAATTTCACGTTGGAAATAAGTGATTTATCACCTTCCTTTTTAACATACTGAAATAAACTATTTGCTGTATGCCATTCATTCTGTGCTAATAATAACTTTAAAAAAAGAAATATAGATGAATCATCGATATTTTTTCGGATGAGTGATTCCTGCTGTTTTATTAGCTGGATTGCTTTAAAGTGGTTACCCTTTTTTTCGAGTGCTGACACTGCGCTTTTTAGTCGCTTTATATCTTTAATATTTGCAGATGTATTGCTGGATTTTAATTTTCTGGTTTTATATATTTTTTCTGATAATCTGGTGTAGCTGGCATCCAGCTTGTTAATTTCTTCCTTTATTCTATTTTCTTCTGGCGTAAAGGAATGCACACCCGCAATTGGGGTGAACCATAGTAATATAGAGAAAACCAGCGCTGACTGTTTAAACATTTTGTATCCGAGTAACTTCTTTTGTTTATGTCTTAGTCTTCAATAAGCGCTGTTTTTTTTGGCTTCTGCTGCTGTGTATTTTTAGTCGAGGTCGGTTGCTTGTTTATAGTGTATTCAAAGCAGCCTTCATCTGTTACATCAACATAAATGTTTGCTATTTCAATATTATTGGCCATCATAGATAAACATTCTGACGCCAACTCTGGCAGCATGGTTTTAGTGAGTATATTTTCTATGTTGCGTGCGCCGGTATCTACTTCCTGACTTCGGGCAACAATATGTAAAATAACATCATCATTATAACCAAACCGGGCATTGTAATTTTCCCGAACTCTTTTCTCGATTTTCCGCATATTTATTTTGCATATTTTCATTAAGTCTTCATCAGCTAATGGGTAGTAGGGGATAACCGTGGTTCTCCCCAGGAATGCGGGTTTAAAATAGTTTAATAGCTGGGGGCGGAAATTATCTAGCAACACATCCGGTTCAGGACGTTTTTCGCTGGCTTTGCAAATGGCACGGATATGTTCTTCTCCCGCATTGGATGTCATGATAATAACGGTGTTTCGGAAGTCAATATCACGTCCTTCGCCATCCTTGATGGTTCCTTTGTCAAACAGATTATAGAAAATGTCCTGAACACCGGGGTGGGCTTTTTCCATTTCATCGAGCAAAATAACACTGTGTGGTTTGCGTCTAACGGCTTCGGTGAGTACGCCGCCTTCACCGTAGCCGACATAGCCTGGGGGTGAACCTAATAGCATCGATACTTTATGTTCTTCTTTAAATTCGGACATGTTAATAGTGGTGATATTCTGCTCGCCACCATAAAGAACATCGGCCAGTGCCAGTGCGGTTTCAGTTTTACCGATGCCACTGGAGCCGACCATAAAGAATACACCTACCGGTTTTTTTGGGTCGGTTAAACCGGCTCTTGATGTGCGGATACTTTGCGCGATGGCTTCTAATGCATGTGGTTGACCGATAATTCGGTTACTCAGAATATTTTTGAGATCCATAATCGAATGAATTTCATCTGTCATCATTTTTCCAACGGGAATGCCTGTCCAGTTTGCAACAACTTCGGCAATTGCCTGGCTTCCGACATTTATCTGAATCATGGGTTCTTCTGCCTGAACTTTTGTTAATTCGTTCATTAATTTCTGTAATGCTGTTTTTATTTTGTTTTTTTCTGTGGGTGATATTTTTTTACTGCTTTTTGATTTTTCTGCTATTTCTTTCTTTCCTGTATCTGTTGCATGGAAGTCATCCTCAATTTCTTTTTGCAACTGATGGATTTTGTCTACAATTTGTTTTTCTGTATCCCATTGTGCTTCCTGCTTTAGCAAGCGTTCTTGCATTTCCTTTAATTCAGCGTTCTGTAAAGCAATGCGGTCATCACAATTTCCGAGAACAGCATTTTCTCGTTCAAGTAATTTTATATTTGTCTGGCATTGTGTAATTCGACGTCGTGTATCTTCAACCGCTACGGGGGTGGCACTTTGGCTTAAAGATACACGTGCGCAGGCCGTATCGAGCAAGCTAACCGACTTATCGGGTAATTGCCGTGCGGTAATATAACGGCTGGATAATTTAACCGAGTCAATAATGGCTTCATCCATAATGCGAACACCGTGGTGATTTTGTAGCATTACCGAAATAGCGCGCATCATATTAATGGCTTTTTCTTCATCGGGTTCTTCTATTTTTACAACCTGAAAACGCCGGGTTAAAGCGGCATCGCGTTCGAAGTATTTTTTATATTCTGCCCAGGTGGTGGCGGCAATGGTTCTGAGTTCGCCGCGCGCGAGTGCGGGTTTTAATAAATTAGCGGCATCGCCCTGGCCTTCTTTGCCGCCTGCGGTGTGGGCTTCATCAATAAATAGTACAATCGGTTCAGGTGATGCTTTAACTTCACTGATAACCGATTTTAATCGGTTCTCAAATTCTCCCTTTACGCTGGCACCGGCTTGTAATAAGCCAAGGTCAAGACTTAGCAGTGAGACATTTTTCAGTTGGTCAGGGACATCGCCGGACGCGATACGCAATGCAAAACCTTCAGCAACCGCTGTTTTACCTACGCCAGCTTCGCCGGTAAGGATGGGGTTATTTTGTCTACGGCGAATTAATATATCAATAATTTGCCGAATTTCTTCATCCCGACCCAGTACGGCATCAATTTTCCCCTGTTTTGCAGATGCGGTCAGATTGATGGTGAATTTATCCAGTGAAGGTGTTTTGCTAGGTGTTCCGGTAGTGTTTTTGTCTGAAGGGGTAGCTGATGTATCGCCGAGATGGGAATCACGTGATTCGGTTGTACTGCCTACAATAGAACGAATAACTTCGCGTAATGAGTCGGGCGTGATTTTATCCAGTTCACCTGATGTGGCCTCGGTTGCACGTCGTAAATTGTCGTCAAGCAGCATTGCCCCTAAAAGATGTGCTGATGTTGCCAGCGGGTGTTGGTAATCAATCGATGCCAGCATCCAGGCACTTTTTGCCAGCTCGACCACCGAGGGTGATAGTGCCGGGGCACGGGTGTTACCTGATTTAAGGTATTCCAGTTCCTTATTTAATTCCTGGGCAAACTTACCCGGGTTAATTTCAAACTTTTCTAAAATCGCAAGCAGGTCACTGTCCTGTATTTCTAATAATTTAATCAGCCAATGCTCAATTTCTACATTGTAGTGCTGGCGTGACAGGCAAAATCCTGCGGCACCTTCGAGTGCTGTTTGGCAAGGGTTATTTAGTTTCCCTACTAATGATTTTAAGTCGATGCTGAGCATAATCGTTCCTTTTTATTTCTGATTCTACTTATATATTTTTAAATTTTATTTTATTTCAATCTATTAGGCGATACTACAATATCAACCGTGCTGCTTTTTTCTTTCTGTTGCCCTGATTTTGGTAGCCATGTGTTCCAACCCACTATGGGTGGTGATTTTTTACTCAGTTCCACTTTGCCGGGGATGTCTGAACGTTTAACTCGTATGATAAAATCATAATTGCATTCCAGGCCGGCATAAAGTCGTACAATTTCATTTAACGCTTTGAGGGCAGGCGTGCCCGGTGCAAAGTGTTGTTGTTGTTTTTTATCGAGTGGCCCAAGAATAATGCGAATTTTCCCTTGCGCATACCAGCCTTTTTTACCAAGAATGGCTGAACGGCTTAAGCTGGCATTTTGACCTTTGGGGTGTGCTCTTGATGTAAGTCGTGTGCGTACGTCGTCAATTAAAGGTTGCCATTGGCCGACAAATTCTTTTATTTGTACCGGTATGGAAAAATGGCGTTGTAATATTTGTTTTAAGTTCGTCGATGTTTTTACGTTCTGGCTTAATAAACCACTATAATAAAGCAGTGACTCATCATTGGTATAAAGCCGGTTATCGAGGTGTTTTGTCCCAAGTCCGATAAGTGATAAGAGGACTTTTGTATGTGCATCTTTTTCCGGGTTATGTTTTGTCGTTAGCCTTTTTCTTTCATACTCAATCGGCAGACGGTATTTAACCGATGCTTGATAGAATAATGAAATTGTTCGGTGGTTAAACAGATCAAGGAATGCCAACAGTGACTTATCTTTCATTTTAAGACGCTGCAGGATCATTTCAGTGTAATGGTAAGGCAATACACCGGTTGCACCCGTTAGCCCCATTAAATTAACTAAAACCTGCCATTGCTTGCTCTTGTCTTTTTCTACAGTTGCAATATCTGATGAGTGAAATTCCAGTTTTTGCTGACTATGAAAACGAATAGCTTCGGTTTCCGGCGGTACAAAACGCGCAACTGGCATTATGTTTTTGCTATCTGATTCCAGTTGTAAATCATAAAAACAACTGCGCTCTAACAGCCGCACCGTTTGTATAAAAGAGTATGCGGATGTGTTAGTTGTTAAATCTTGAGTTACAGAAGTATTTTTTTGCCAGCTCGGGGAGGACATTTTTTTAGATAACCTTCTTTATTTTTTAATCTTACAAGTACACGAGTAAATGAATTAATGGAGCAATACAAAGCAAAAAAGTGTTCCAGAATACTGGCAAATAGAAAACTGCTGCTGCCAGCGAGTTGTGAATCATCCAGTGTTATTTCAACTTCAATGCCACGGCACAAGGTGGCATGACCATCGATATTGAGTGGTGCGCTGATAGGGTGTGCATTGACATTGTCGATGGATGCAATCAATGCGCGGGTGACGGCTGATTCACCAAAATCGTAAAGGCGCAAAATTTCTTTTAATGCTTCTGTGGCATTATCCTGGCCGGTCAGTGATAAATGGTTTAAATTAAGATGTGATAACAATCGCCAGCGTGCATGGTTTCGTAATGGTGGTTGTATGCTAACTGTTGGTTTTGTTATACATCGAATGCTTGAGCAGGGCGGTGCGCTGTCAACACATTGCAAATCGGGTTGTTCGTTATTAAACGGGAGTTTGGCGGGCTGATTACGGTTACTGCAGGTTGTATTTATAATAAGAATACGATCATCGGCCTGGTTGGGATTAAAATTAAGGTCGACAAGGTTAATATAAACATCGGTTGCATCGTCTCTTTCAAAATCACCAAGCTTGGAATGTCTCCGTGATGCAGACCAGAAAGAATGGCTTTCACTTTCCTGATGCTCGTGGGTAAGCCCATAGATTGGATGGAATTCTTCATGTTCACCCGATGAGTTGGTTGCAGTGACTTTATCAATTGAATAAACCTCGAAGCCAGCCGGGCGACGTACGTCCGGGATAATCTGATATTCATCCTGAGTATGGTCAAGCTTTATCGGATCTGTTTTTTGTTTAAATAAATTAATAACCGGGGTGCACCCTAACAGGAAGGTTTCGCTTGAAATATTATGTTCGAGTTCAACATCGGATGTTGAAAAGTAAATATACAAATCCAGTTGATTGCTTGTGTGCGCCGCTAACTTTTTAGTTAAGCCGGTAAAGTCAACGAACATAAACTTTTCAGGGAAAATAAAGTATTCGGTTAATAATCGGTAACCGGTAAAGGACGAAGGCGGGTAAGGCAACATACCTTCTTCATCATTAAACCCAACCGCCTGAATGCAGTCTTTACCTAAGTAAACTGGTGTGGTGTCATCTTCAGATTTTGCCATCACTACATTTAAGCAGTCGTTTAATAATAACTGGTATAAAGGATTAATATGTTGAGATTGGCCTTTTAAATAAAAACGCACAGTGTCGAGATTAAGTTCTGAAAACAGTATTTCTTTAGAAAAAGTTTCCAGTGATATTTTTAGTACACTCTGGGCACCCTTTACAGAAGATGAGCCGGGTGTCACAAAGGGGCGGCCAATAACTTTGGCCGATGTGACTTGTATCGGCAATATTTCAGTTGGGTATATGGTTGTAAAGTGGCAACGCTCACCCTTAAATAATTCAGTTTCGAGTAAAGCATTTTTTTCGACGGTGTAACTTGAGTCGAGTTGCTCTTTATCTGCGTTAAACTGAATAATGCTCATTGATGGAACAGGGCGCTGATAATGTGGGAACAGTACATTGAGTAGCGAATCACTGAGTTCAGGAAAATCATCATCAAGTTTGTGTTGTATACGCGCATTTAAATACGCAAAGCTTTCGATTAATCTTGAAACATGTGGATCTTCAATGGTGTCAGCATTAATACCCAATCGCCCTGCAATTTTAGGCTGTTCTTTTGAAAACTCTGACCCCATCTGGCGGATAAAGGCGAGCTCTTTTTCAAAATAGGGTAACAGTTCGTCAGACATTGCCAACCTCTTTTACATTGATAGAACGGGTTACTGGCTCTAGTACAGAATCAAAAACGATAACTTCCGGGTAGGGGTCAGCATAAAGTGTGGCATCAATTCTAAACCGCACCGTTCTGTCGAGCTTGTCGGTATTATCCTGCAATGAAACCTTAACGGATTTAAAGCGGGGTTCGTAATCTCTTAATATGGATTCAAAATTATCGATGAATTGTTGTTTATTATCCATGTCAGACATATTCACGGTTGCGAGATCCGGTAAGCCATAATTTAGCAGTGACAACTCCAGTTGACTGAGTTCCTCCGCTGGCTCCATAATTCGATGTCGGGTGTTTAACAAGTTTTCAAGATCTCGACGGACACTGTTGCGTAAATTTTTGAGTTTATGGTATTTATTGGTATCGGCATCAACAGTGATTTGTGGTTCATCGTCCAGTAATCGGTCGAGTATTGAGGCGCGTAACTTTCTTTTTTTATTGACTTGAGCCATGACTATCCTGCTTTTAACAGTTCAGTTGCAAGTTCAAGCTCAGAAACCATTTGATCTAGTTGATAATGTGGTTTCATATGAATAACACATAAAAATTGGCCGGGTTTGGCCGGGTGTTCTTTTACGTTAACCGAAGCTTCACGTAGCGGATAACGTGCTTGCGCTTCCCATTCTAAATCTTCCCGCCCAGTGGTGTATTTATGCAACCAGTTCTGGATATGTTCTTCGACCATGCTGGCCGATTGAAATGAGCCAATTTTGTCTCTGAAGATGACTTTTATATAGTGCGCAATGCGTGAACCACATAAGATATGCTGTAACATAACGGAGAGTTTGGCATTTACATTGGCTTCTTTGTTGCTTTGTAGTTTTGGCTTATGGACTGACTGATTATTATAAAAAGCGGCAAACGGGCTGTCGTAGCACTGGCATAGTGGTATTAAGCCAAGATCACTTAGTTCACGTTCAAGGTTATCAGTGATAATAACATCGGTGATGGGTTTCGGCTGGATATTTTCTGCATCGGTTTTAAATGTCTCCACCGGCAGTGTAGTTAACAGACCACCACCGATCTGGTTGCGTATAACGCCACGTATATGTCCAAACCAGCCGACGTTGATAAACTCACGAATTAAAATAGCGGCAAAGCCATAGCAGGCATTACCCCAAAGGTAATGCTCGTTGCTACTTGTTGCAGTTTGCTCGTAGAAGAAGATACCTTTATAGCTACCGGGTTCGGAGCGGTAGGGTAAACGCAGCAAGATTCGGGGAAGGGTTAAGCCGACAAACCGAGAATCGGGCTTGTCTCGGAATCGCTGCCATTTTATATATTCTTTCTGGTTAAAAATATTTTGTAATTTGAGTGGCTGGCTTAAGCCTGTAAAGTTGTCCAAACCAAATAACTCAGCTGAGGCACCAGCAATAAAGGGGGCAAAGGCTGTTGCTGCAATTTCAGCCATGCCCTCGAGCGTGGCCAGGTCATCCTGAGGATGGCGTTTGGATGTTCGGTGGCTTATTTCATAATCGCCAATAAGTACACCAAAGGGTTCGCCACCGGCAATACCGTATTCGTTATTATAAATCTTCTGGAATAACTGGCTCTGGTCAAATTCCAGTGCGCGGCTAATATCTTTAGTAACGTCTGCCCAACTCGCATCCAGTACTTTTATTTTTACATTGCGGGCATCTTCAGCCTGAACAGTAAGAAACCAGAGTCCACGCCAAGAGGCTTCCAGTTTTTGGAAGTGAGAGTGGTGGATTATTTTATTAAGCTGTTCGTTAATTAAGTGATCAATTTCAGAAATAGAACGGTGGATAACTGCTGTAATATCATCGGTGTTCTGTATTAATTTTTCCTGTGCATGTTCACTTAACCAGTAAAAAAGTGCTTTGATGGTATCGGTTTCAGCCAGGAATTCATCAAGGCTGGTTATATAGGCCGGCTGTTCGGTAAGTGACTTTAATACAGGACTACAATTAATAGGTTGTTGTGGTGATTCTACATTATTAGGCGACAGCACTGCTTTTATCCATTTAAATAAATGCGGGGAGGTTTGCTCCCCGCGATTACTTATCCTGCTTTTGGTATTTTTGCGACTAGCCGTAATGAAGCGGTCAGTTCTTCCATCTGCAACCACGGGCGCATCCACGCCACGGCATTATATACGCCAGGTTGGCCAGGGATTTCCTTTACTTCAACCTGTGCTTCAGCAAACGGGAATTTTGCTTTCATTTCTGGGCTGGCACCGGGGCTGGCATTTACATAGTTGCCTATCCAGCGATTAAGCCATTCTTCTGCGTCGGTGGCTTCCATAAAAGAACCTACTTTATCGCGTGCCATCACTTTAAGAAAATGGGCGATACGGGAAGTGGCCATTACATAAGGCAGACGTGCAGATATTTCGGCATTAGAGGAGGCATCCGGGTCATCGTATGATTTTGGTTTTTGCGTTGTTTGCGCACCAAAGAAGACCGCGTAATCGGTATTTTTATAATGACATAAAGGTAAGAAGCCCAGTTTGCTGAGTTCCGCTTCACGTCGGTCGGTAATACCGATTTCAGTGGGACACTTTTGATCCATGTCACCGTCATCACTGACAAAAACATGCGAAGGCAAGCCTTCCACTTTGCCGCCACCTTCTGCGCCACGGATACTGGTGCACCAGCCATTTTCGGCAAATGATTTTGTGATGGTAGTGCCCATTGTGTAAGCTGCATTCATCCAGCAATATTCATCATGCTCGCCTTCGAGGTGCTTGCCATCGCTGGTGACACGTGCTTCTTCAAAGTTAAACACTTCAACCGGCTTTGTTGCTTCGCCGTATGGCAGACGGGCTAATACCCGTGGCATGGTTAAGGTAACGAAGCGCGAATCTTCACTATCACGGAAGCTGCGCCAGGGAATGTATTCTGCCGAATCAAATATTTTTTCAAGGTCGCGTGGTTTGGATAATTCGGTATAGCTGTCAAAACCAAACATTGATGGGCTAGCGGCCGAAATA
>QIKU01000039.1 GCA_003232015.1 Gammaproteobacteria bacterium | reverse complement strand
ACTTAAGATCTTTTACTTCTGCATCCAGTGCATTGTTACGTTCTTTTATTCTTGCGTTTTGTCGTTGTTGTAACTTTATTGTTTCTTCCAGCTTCCAGGCTGCCGGCACGCTACCTTCGCCAACCCATAAATCATATTGCAGCAATATGAACAGGACAGAGAGTAAAATGGCAAGGTAGCGCATTGGCATTTCATTTACTTCAAATTATAAAAAGCCTGTTTACCAGGATAACTTGCCGCACTGCCGAGTTGTTCATTAATACGTAACAACTGGTTATATTTAGCAACACGATCAGAACGTGACATCGAACCGGTTTTAATCTGGCCACTGGCCGTTGCAACGGCCAAATCGGCAATGGTGGTGTCTTCTGTTTCGCCTGAACGGTGCGATACAACTGCGGTATAACCGGCATCTTTTGCCATTTGAATGGCCGCCAACGTTTCAGTTAGCGTACCAATCTGGTTCACTTTAATTAAAATTGAGTTGGCAATATTTTTATCTATACCTTGTTTGAAAATTTCGGTATTGGTTACAAACAGGTCGTCGCCCACCAATTGTACTTTTTTACCCAAACGTTCAGTTAGTTCAGCCCAGCCGTCCCAGTCATCTTCTGCTAAGCCATCTTCGATACTAATAATAGGATACTTGTTCACCCAGTCTTCCAGTACATCAATAAATTCAGAGGCGGTTAATATTTTACCTTCTGATTTTAAATTGTATTTTCCGTCTTCGTAGAATTCACTGCTGGCGGCATCAATCGCAATCATAATATCTTCGCCTGCTTTATAACCGGCTTTTTCGATTGCTTCTAAAATAACGGTAATCGCTGATTCATTCGATGGTAAGTCAGGTGCAAAACCGCCTTCGTCACCCACTGAGGTGTTTAAACCTTTGGCAGAGAGCACACCTTTTAAAGTGTGAAAAACTTCCGAACCCATTTGAATAGCTTGCACAATATCTTTTGCACCAACTGGCATAATCATAAATTCCTGCAAGTCAACGCTGTTGTCGGCATGTTCGCCACCGTTGATAATATTCATCATCGGCACGGGTAAACTAAAGTCATCACCTGTTTTAAGATATTCATATAATGGAATACCTTTGTCATTCGCCGCCGCATAAGCAGCTGCCATAGACACAGCAAGCAATGCATTCGCACCCAATTTACTTTTGTTATCGGTACCATCTAATTTAATCATAATGTCATCAATGTTTTCCTGATCACTGACATCCTGCCCAACTAATGCACCGGCAATTTCTTTATTGATATGGCCAACGGCTTTAAGTACACCTTTACCCATAAATTGTGATTTATCACCATCACGTAATTCAATGGCTTCACGTGCACCGGTGGATGCGCCAGATGGCACAGCCGCACGACCCATTGTTCCGTTTTCTAAAATCACATCGGCTTCAACCGTTGGGTTGCCGCGTGAATCAATAATTTGTCTTGCTATAATACTCTTAATCTTTGACATTAATTTCTCTCATGTTGTCTTTCATCTTAATCATCAAATAAACCATTTTATTTGATGTGCTTTATTGCATACCAGGGGCTGTTAATCTTTCATCTATTGCCTGATGTTGGCTAATTTTAGCCCTGCCGGCGTTATTTTTTACGACCAATGAAGTGCATTGATACGTAAAAAATGCCTTGTCAGGACTTAAATTTTCTCAAAATCAGCCTAACATCAGAAAGATCAACAGCCCCTAAAAAAACCACTAGTTTGCTTTATCCCGGGCGGCAGAAATAAAGCCGGTAAACAAGGGGTGCCCGTCACGTGGAGTCGAAGTAAACTCCGGGTGAAACTGACAGGCAACAAACCAGGGATGATCAGCTACTTCAACCACTTCGACCAGACTCCCGTCTAGCGATTTACCTGAAAAAACCAGCCCGGCTTGTTCAAGTTGCTCTAAATATTTGTTGTTAAACTCATAGCGGTGGCGATGCCGTTCGATAATTTCATCCTGTTTATAACATTGATAGATTTTGGAACCGGCAACCAACTTACAGCGTTGCCCACCTAAACGCATGGTGCCACCCATGTCGGAGTTTTCGTCGCGCTTTTCAACCGAACCATCTTCGGCAGTCCATTCGGTAATTAAACCAATAACCGGGTCGGGTGTTGTCGCTTCGAACTCGGTGCTATGTGCTTTACTCAAACCCACCACATTACGTGCATATTCAATTACTGCCACTTGCATGCCTAAACAAATTCCAAGGTAAGGGACTTTGTTTTCACGGGCATATTGCACTGCGGCAATTTTACCTTCGACGCCACGCAAGCCAAAACCGCCAGGCACTAAAATCGCATCCAGATTTTCAAGGCAACCCGTACCTTCGATTTCGATAGTTTCGGAATCGATATAAGTTAATTCAACTTTTGTTTTGGTGTGGATGCCAGCATGCACAAGCGCTTCGGATAGCGATTTATACGCTTCAGTTAGCCCCATGTATTTACCCACCATGCCAACATGTACCGTTTGCGTTGGGTTTCGCAAGTCATGAACCACGGCCTCCCAATCGGATAGATCAGCGGGCGGTGCTTCCATACGTAGCTTATTGAGAATAATATCGTCCAACGCTTGTTTGTTTAACAAGCCGGGAATACGATAAATGCTGTCCACATCTAGCGCGGCAATAACAGCATCTGAATGTACATTGGTAAACAGGGCGATTTTACGCCGTTCTTCATCAGGGATATCCCTGTCGGCACGACAAACCAGAACATCCGGCTGAATACCAATCGAACGCAATTCTTTTACCGAGTGCTGGGTTGGTTTGGTTTTAATCTCGCCAGCGGTCGGTATATAAGGCAGTAAGGTTAAGTGGATGTAGGCAACACCATGACGACCTTCTTCCACGCCCATTTGACGAATTGCTTCCAGAAAAGGTAGCGATTCAATATCACCTACCGTACCACCAATTTCAACGAGGGTAATATCGGTACCTTCGGCGCCACAGCGGATGCTGCTTTTTATCTCATCGGTAATGTGCGGAATAACCTGAACTGTTCCACCGAGGTAATCGCCTCGGCGCTCTTTGCTGATGACTCTTTCGTAAATCTGCCCGGTGGTGAAATTGTTATTTTTAGTCATGGTTGAACGAATAAAACGCTCGTAATGGCCTAAATCCAGATCGGTTTCGGTACCATCGTCGGTAACAAACACTTCACCATGCTGAAACGGGCTCATGGTGCCGGGGTCAACATTGATATAAGGGTCGAGTTTCATCAGGGTGACTTTAAAGCCACGCGCTTCCAGAATAGCAGCAAGTGAGGCCGCCACAATCCCCTTACCAAGAGAAGATACAACACCGCCTGTTACAAAAATGTACTTGGTCATAGAATTCCTAATGAATTAAAATCAAATACACCATACCCACCTGAGGCATGCTTGTATATAATTTTGAATTTTACGCTAAGCTGTTAATTTATATAACAAAATAACGAGATAAAATATTTATCGAATAAAATAAGATTTATTTATTCTGGCATTGTATTTTGCGCGTTTTCTTATTTTGATGCAATCGCAAAAGCCCACAAAGTGCTGATTTATGACATTTTTTTGTCTAAAATAGGCAATCTAGCAACACGCCCACAGAAAATATCGGGCCCGAGATGATTCAGCTCCGATTTAGTGGGCAGTCTATTCAATATCACGAGATCGAATAAGATAGCCCGATTCATTTGGGCGGGCAGCAAAAGGCTCACAAAGACAGTAACCCACAACCTGCGCCAGTACATTGTCAACATAAACCAAAGGAATAGCGCTGCGTTGCCACGGCGGTATTTGCCATTCCTGAAATAATTTCTTTAATTTATGTTGATGCGGCCCCCGACCTTGCGGACAACAGGTTTCCCCCCCTTGCCGGAAGCGAATTGTTACGTTTTTAGATTGCAGTTGGTTAGCACTTAAACCTTGCCCTTCGCATTGTTCAGTAAATAACTGTTTCAAGCCAAAACGATATTGCTTTTGTGGTGCCCAATTTAAGTTTTCAACCTGCAGCAGTTTATCGGCTGCAATATTGTCGGCATAAAGCTTATCCTGATAACGCCGAACCGTGGCACTCCCCCAACGCACACAGGGTTGGCTATCCGCTGCCGCATTCAGCACTTCATTTAATATCCTGTTTAAGTGCGTTGCATCAGGCATGCTTAAGCCAATTATATTATGCAGCCAGTAACGTAGAACATTTTTTTGTCGGTGCAGCGAAAGTACGCGTAAACGAGAAATTGAAAGCGTATTATCAACAGCCTCAAGTTGTTGCAAATCCATTTGCGCCAGCTCAGTAAGTAATTTTTTATTTTCTGCCTGATGTTGTGTAACACGAGCGAATGTTTTATGAATGGCTGGCCAGCGCTGTTTTAATGCCGGTACAACGTGTTGCCGTAGATAATTACGGTCAAAATTTGTATTGTCATTTGATGGATCATCCACCCAACTTAAATGTTGTTGACTGGCGTAATCAGTAATGTCCTGTTGGGTTACCGATAACAATGGCCGGCTCAAATAACCTTTTTCAAAACGCTTAATCGCCGGCATGGCAGCCAAACCTTTTACGCCACCCCCACGTAAACTTTGCAGTAAAAATGTTTCAACCTGATCGTCTGCGTGTTGAGCGGTTAATAAAAGTGTTTTATTCGTCACTAATGTTTTAAAGGCAGCATAACGGGCTTGCCGTGCAGCGGCTTCCAGCCCCAAACCTGAATTTTTATCCACAACAACATTAATAGTATCGCAAGATAATTGATACTGCTCGCACTGTTGCTCACAATGTGCAGCCCATTGAAATGAATCTGCATGCAGTTGATGGTTAATATGCACAACGCCAAGGCGATTAATACGTTTAAGTTTTTTTAATTCGACCAGCAGATGGAGTAATACGTGGGAATCTAACCCACCACTATACGCAAGTAGATAATGTGCATCTGCTTGCATATAAGATGAATGGAGTTTAGATAAGTCGCGCCAGAACGATTCGACTGTGAGCATTAAGCACTTTTTTCTTCATAATTACCAATCGCCATTAAATGCTGATAACGATCTTCTAATAGCTTATCCAGAGGAATTGTTTTTAAATAAGCGAGTTGTTCAACCAGCACCGTTTTAAGTGATTGCGCCACCGTATCGTGATCGCGATGCGCACCGCCAAGTGGTTCTTCAATAATCCCGTCAACTAAATCTAGCTCTTTTAAGCGTTGCGCCGTTAAACCCATTGCCTCGGCAGCTTCATTTGCCTTGTCTGCACTCTTCCATAAAATAGTGGCACAGCCTTCGGGAGAAATCACCGAGTAGGTACTGTATTGCAGCATAAGTGTTCTATCGGCAACGCCAATGGCCAAAGCGCCACCCGAACCACCTTCACCAATGACCGTACTAATAATTGGCGTTTTAAGCTCTGACATTTCTAACAGGTTACGCGCAATCGCTTCACTCTGGTTACGTTCTTCAGCCCCAATACCGGGGTAAGCACCAGGTGTATCAATAAAGGTTAAAACGGGTAGTTTAAACTGCTCGGCCATTTTCATTAACCGCAGTGCTTTACGGTAGCCTTCTGGGCGCGGCATACCAAAATTACGTTTTACTTTTTCTTTTGTATCGCGGCCTTTTTGCTGGCCAATAATCATCACCGGTGTGTTTTCGAGGCGGGCAATGCCACCGACAATCGCATAATCGTCTTTAAAAGCCCGGTCACCGTGTAATTCTTCAAAATCGGTAAAAATACGTTTAACATAATCCAGAAGATAAGGCCGTTGTGGATGACGCGATAACTGCGAAATTTGTGCTGCTTTTAAATTACTGAAAATGGACTCGGTTAACTCACGGCTTTTACCCTGAAGACGGGTAATTTCTTCCGCAATATTAATTTCATTATCGGAGCCAACGTAACGCAGCTCTTCAATTTTAGCTTCCAGTTCAGCAATCGGTTGTTCAAAGTCTAGAAAATTTAAGTTCATGATTTTTAAATACTTTTTAAAATTATCGTGAGAATTATACTATTATATAGTAGTTTTGCGCTTTCGGTCGAATATCCAACAAGATAACGCCTTTTTGTGGCGATAACAATACTCTCAAGCCGAAATCGGTCAATAGAAAAATAACAAAATACGGCTAAACTTAAAGCAAACAAGCCACGGAACCAATAGTAATGGGCGAAGAAATAGATGCTGTGCATTTTTCTGCAGGCGATTTTGCAAACTATCAGCAGCACCTGCAACAGGAAAACCAGTTATTGGCCGACTGGTTTGCTAACGGTCAGCTTTCATCTTATGGCCCAGGAGCCGGGTTTGAACTCGAGGTCTGGCTGGTGGATAAAAATGCCAACCCCACCCCATTAAATGACAGCTTCTTAAAAAAACTGGACAATCATTTAATGTCGCCGGAGCTGTCACGCTTTAACATAGAACTCAACGGTGAACCCGAAGATCTGCACGGCCATGCCTTATCACGACTGCAAGCATCCCTTGAAAAAAGCTGGCAGCATTGCACCACCGTTGCCGCAAGTTTTAATGCTTCACTTATTATGATTGGCATCTTACCCAGTGTAACTGATGAGCAACTTGTGCTTAAAAACATGTCAAACATGAAGCGCTATTATGCACTCAACAAGCAGGTATTCGCACAACGCAAAGGCAAACCATTACAACTGGACATTGTTGGCCGTGATCATTTAAAAACACAACACCATGATGTAATGTTGGAATCGGCCACTACGTCCTTTCAACTGCACTGGCAAATCCCTATTAAACAATCAGTGCGTGCCTATAATGCAAGCATACTGGCCTCTGCGGCAACCGTTGCTGTTTCGGCAAACTCGCCTTTTTTGTTTGGCAAAGATCTGTGGGATGAAACGCGCATTCCGTTGTTTGAACAAGCCGTTGAAGTAGGCGGTTTTAATGATGCCGCCTTTGGTCCTACTAAACGGGTAAGCTTTGGCTACGACTATGCCAGGCAATCACTGATGAATATCTTTCAGGAAAATATTGACCGTTATCCTGTTTTACTACCAGTAAGTTATAACGAAGAAATAAACCAACTTAAATATTTACGTTTGCACAATGGTACCATCTGGCGATGGAACCGCCCTTTAATTGGTTTTGACGAAACCACAAATCAACCCCATGTGAGAATCGAACATCGGGTTATCCCCGCAGGCCCAACCATTGTTGACGGTATTGCCAATGCCGCTTTTTATTATGGCCTGGCAAATTACCTCACACAATTAGCCTCGCCTCCAGAACATGAGATTCCTTTTAGCACTGCAAAAGATAATTTTTATAATGCTGCAAAATCGAGTTGGCAGGCAAATATAAAATGGTTAGATGTTTACTCGGGAAAAATGAAAAAGTTACTACAAACACAATTACTGTCCAATGCGGAAAAGGGTTTACAACAAATGGATATTGCGGCTAACGACATCGACTATTACCTTAATATAATACGGCAACGTGTCGACAATGAACAACATGGAGCTAACTGGCAACGCAACTATTTAAAAAAACATAACTGCAGCATGCAGCAGCTCACTGCAGCTTATGCTGAACGACAAAATACAGCCGAACCTGTACATACATGGTCTATATAAAATGCTAACAACGCTTACCAAAGTTCCAGAAAAATTTTTAATGGTTGAATCAACCAGGTTGCATACGGTTTTAAATGGCCCTACTCTTTTTCATTTAGAAGGCCGACATAAAGAGCCGTTATTTGTGTCCACCTTATTACACGGCAATGAAACAACCGGCCTACAAGCTATTCAAAAACTACTGGTGAAATATAAAGAGCAAACCCTGCCCCGTAGTTTTAGTTTTTTTATAGGCAATGTGAAAGCTGCACAACAAGGACTCCGCCGACTCGAACAGCAACCCGATTACAATCGTATCTGGCCTGGAACCGAGCAAGCCAGTAGTAATGAAACCATTATGATGCAACAAATAAAAGACGATATGCGTGATCGTCACGTGTTTGCCAGTATAGACATCCACAATAACACCGGCTTAAACCCGCATTACGCCTGCATTAACAAATGCGAGAATGCATTCTTCCACTTTGCAAGATTATTCAGCCGCACGATTGTTTACTTTACCCGTCCACTCGGCGTACAGTCACAAGCCTTTGCTGACATCTGCCCCTCGGTGACCATCGAGTGTGGTCAGGTTGGACAAAGCACATCCGTTGAGCATGCCTTTGAGTATATCGATGCGGCACTGCATTTATCCGAACTGCCGCAGCACCCAATAGCAAAACAGGATATTGACCTGTTCCATACCATTGCCATTGTAAAAATCCCGGAGCAAGCCAGCTTTAGTTTTAATGGCCAACACTGCCATATCTGTTTAGATGAAAACATTGACCATATGAACTTTAAAGAAATTGAAGTCGGCACACGCCTTGGTAAACTTCATGGCGAGCAAACTATTCACCTCAACGCCTGGAATAATGACGGCATAAATATTGGCGAAGAATTATTTGACTATAGCAATAATGAAATACGAACAAAAAAACCATTGATGCCCGCCATGCTGACGTTAAACGAAAAAGTGATTCGGCAGGATTGTTTGTGCTACTTAATGGAACGGTATCCAATCGAAATATAACTATACTGTAACGAATACACAATCTGTCACTGCTGTTCCGTTAAACATTTCAACATTAAAAAAACTTTGCTCATTGCGAGCGATAGTGCGGCAATCTTTCTGGAACGGCAGCACAGCCCTATAACACCACATCTAGCTTACTTGTTTTAACTCTTCACGTATTACTTTACGCAAAGTATCTTCTAAAGATTTATCATGCGCTTTTATATAATCATGAAGAGCATCATTAATGAGTGTTTGATAATTCCCCCCACCCGCCGCATGAACCTGTTGCTTAAAATGTTCGATAATATCTCCATCTAATCGTATTGTGATACGAACCTTATTCTGATCAGGTTTAATTACTGCACCTCGTTTTCCTTTGCTAAAATCTTCACTCATAATTTAAACCTCGATAGCACTATTTGGTTTCACTTCGATCTGCTTGCCGCGCTGAAATTATGCGGACACAATCATTTCCACGATACGTATCAATCACATAGAGAATATTTATATTGGGACCCATGCCTAATGTTTTGAATCGCTGCTCATCGTGATCAACATCTTCAATAGTAATAGCGTTGTCATCTTCTAAGGCAATAACAGCATCAGCAAAATCTACACCGTGTTTATGTAAATTCTCAGCAGCCTTCCCTGGGTTCCACTTTATATCCATATATAAAGTGTATGCACATTATGTGTACACGTCAAGATAATGGAACAGTATCCAATCGAAATTTAAATCATAAACACATTTGCTTTTTAACCATATTCAAATAGCGCGTAGCCTGGATGCAGCGAAGCGAAATCCGGGAAGGTTGAGGGCTGCTTCCCGGATTGCATTTTATTCCATCCGGGCTTGCTTTAAAGAAATTAAAGCTGGCACACGCCTTGGTAAACTTCATGGCGAGCAAACCATTCACCTCAACGCCTGGAATAATGACGGCATAAATATTGGCGAAGAATTATTTGACTATAGCAATAATGAAATACGAACAAAAAAACCGTTGATGCCCGCCATGCTGACGTTAAACGAAAAAGTGATTCGGCAGGATTGTTTGTGTTATTTGATGGAAAGGTACCCATTGTAGTTTGTCTCTATACGCTTGGGTTTAATCTACTTCAGATATATTGCGATAAGAATAATGTGTTAGCTGTATTTTCGCTCTCGGCCTTCCCTGATTACAGCCACAATGTCTGATGCGCTTAGACCTAAACTAACACCTTTAACATCCAATGGTGATTTTTTTGGTGCAACTGGCTTTATATAAAATGACTCGCCATCTCTTTTTTTAACACAAACGACACCTTCCTTTTTAGCTTCATCCAAAATAGATGCGAAGTGCTGTCGTGCCTCAGTAAAACTATATTCTTTCATCTTAAATCTCCAATTTATCCACGCCCATTTTTTCTGCAATAAGCCCCAGTTTATTATCCAGTGTAAGCACAACCACAATTCATTACGTAATAGTACGCGTATTCATACTCTATTCGCATCGGTCTAGGCATAATCTTAGACTAACAAATTATCTCAAAGCCGTTAATATGATACTTGACCCCTTTGACTCTAATCCAACCTATTACCGTAATGCAACTTCATCTCACGGAACCAGTAGACAAGAAATAGAAGCAAATGCATTTGCTGCTGCACTATTAATGCCGAAATATATGATTGAAAAAGAAATTGAAGCTCAAGATATTGACTTACTTGATGAGCTTGGAGTAACAAAATTAGCTGGTATTTTTAGAGTAAGTGTACAAGCAGTTACTATTAGATTAATTAAATTAAATATAATTGAACCAATTTTATGATTTTGCACAATGAATCATTTATCCAATTACTTGCATAAGCTAAATGACAAGAGTTTCAATTAAATATCTCAGCTCGAATTTTTAATTATTAAAATATCTCGAATTCATCTGGATTTACTTTATATGCGGCCTCAAAATTACGCTTAGCCCACTGCGATAATTCTTCCATACTGTGTTTGCTGGTTAACCAAAAATAGTCATAATTAAAAGGCCCTTCATCGACGATCCACTGCCGACATAGGTCATATGATGTATTCCATGAATAAAAAGAATCAAAAGTTTTTTGTACTATTTTTTCTTCTTTATCAGGAAAACTGCGCGGATAGATATCACCATCAGCTTTATCGCTAAATAATGATTGATGCTCTAAAAAAAGCTCCATAAATTCTTCTGAACATTTTTTGCCCGCGGCCCAAACACCAGCCCAACAGAATAAATGAGGACTTTTAATTTTATCTTTGTTATAGCGAATAAACCGGTCATAAATTACACGTATCGGTAAATTTTCATCAAAAAAACAAAAGGTCTCTCCCTCTTTTAATAATTTTATTAAACCAGCAGATTGTTCACTCATAGATACTACTTTGTGAGCTATATCTAAAGGAGTTGCAGTCACAATTGATTTACACAATATTTCACAAACTTCAATATATTCTTCTTTAGAATATTCGACTATTTTGGTTTTCAATGAGCTATGTTGCGTTGCAATTATCCTACACAAGTATATAAATCTAGTTCCAGGATCCGTTGACTCAATAAATGATTCAAAATGGTATATATCAAAAGGAAATCCATCTGATGGGTTCATAGATATGTCACAAATCAATAAAAACAATGCAACCAACGGATCATCAATACTAACAGGCCAGTCAGATTCTGTAGATTCAATAAATATTTCAAATGCTTTTACATATACACCAGATAACATTCCCATCTCTCGGAAGTCATCCCAATTAAATTTCTCACCTGATCCAAAATACAAATACTGTATTTGAATAAAACGTGCTTGGCCTTCAAATAGTTCTTTTAAGCCAATAGGAGAAAGATGAATGTCAGATTTGTAAAAATAACCAGTATGTTTATCTTCTCTTAATTTCATAAATTTCTTTTCCCATTTTCGTGGGTCAGGAAAATATTCACATTCAGGATCAAACGTATTAGATAAAACATTTAAAACTGATGAGTATGCTATATCAAATGAATGCCCCATACATTCAAAATATTTATCGTTAACGATATCCTCAGCATTACTAGGGTTAACAACCAAACTTCTATAAAATTCAATATCAAAGAAGTTATTTAAAATACGATTAATTGTTTGAAATTCACTAGAATCATGTATTTCAGGTTTAACATTCAACTCATAAAATTTAAGTATGGATTTCTTTTTTCCTGAGTATTTTAAGAAATCATTTAAATGTTTATGATTTAGGTGAGCTTGGCTAGGGTAAGTCATGCTTAGAATTAGCCCAGAAGTTGAGCCTATATGTTGCCACCAATGAATTGTTTCATGAAGGTATGTTGAAAAGGCTTGGAAAGTATCAAAGTCAATGTCACCTGATTTAACTATTCCAATATCACAACGATCTAGCAATTTATGTATGTCGGGGCGCAGCCTCAATACAAATTGCATCGAATTGTATAATCCTTTTGCATTCCAACAGCTTCTATATTCACTATTATTTTCAAAGATTACATTTGAATCTCTAAGTATATTTTTATTTAGTTGCATAACATTTATTTATTAATAGCCTGTTCAGCCATGGTGTCAGCCAGATGTAACTGAGTTGCTTTTGTTTCGCTGATGCGGACTTCAAGTTGTCCGCATAACATTATTAGCTTATCAACTTTTTTGACAATACGGAGTTGTTCTTGTATCGAAGGTATTGGAAATTCTAAGTTACGGCATTGCTCAAGTGATAAATTATCTTGACCAGCTGTGCCTTTTACATCCTGTAGCACTGAATTAAGGATGCTGTCTGTAGATAACATATAATAGATATATCTACTGAGAATACCTCCTAAAGGTCTAAATACAGCTAACGCTTGATTCATATTCCATTCAGGATAATCATTATTTAGTATAGCCACCTTGCCCAAAGGTGGACCAACAATATTCATAATTACATCATTTGGATAAACTCGTGAACGCTTTAGTTTTATATTATGAACATTA
>QIKU01000042.1 GCA_003232015.1 Gammaproteobacteria bacterium | reverse complement strand
CGGTTTTGGTTGGACGGGTATTCCAGAGTTATAGTGGTCACTGGAATGCGCGCTGGTCATTGTATGCCGACAGTCGTCGTACCGATTATTCATTGTCAGGTGCCAGTATCGAGGAAGTTTTACGTCCAGGCATTGATTCGACCGCTGAGGCGCTGGCATCGCGTTATGCTTCGGTTGGTTTGTCTGACACCAGTGCCATATTAATTCAGGTAAAGGACATCAAGAGTTTTAATGACTTTAATCGGGTGACCCAATATCTTAAAAAATTATCCAATGTAAACTCTGTGCACCCCTTTCAACTGGCCGCCAATACGGTGGTATTTCGTTTGACTACCCCGGCGGGTCGTTTAGGCGTAGCGCGTGCGGTGGCATTGGGGCATACTCTGGTGACGGAACAGGTGACGACCGTGCCGATACCCAAGCTGCCGGGCGAGGAAACGGCTGAAGACGCGAGTAACTCCAAAGCTATTGTGCCGGATCTTATATATAGACTGATCCCGTGAAATTTATCCCGAATCTAATCAGTTTCCTTCGAATATTGCTGGTGATCCCAACGGTTTATTTTCTGTCGGGACATCAACACAGTTACGCCTTGTTAATTTTCTTTATTGCCGGTATTTCTGATGGTCTGGATGGTTTTTTAGCGCGTCGTTTTGGCTGGACATCTCGCCTGGGCAGTTTTTTAGATCCAATGGCAGATAAATTATTAATGACCGCGAGTTATTTTATGCTGGGCTGGTTAGGGCATTTGCCCGTCTGGCTGGTGGCTGTCGTAATTGGTCGTGATCTTGTCATCGTATTTGGTGCACTGGCTTATCGATTCCTGATAAAGGATATTACCATGAAGCCGCTTTTTATCAGCAAACTCAATACCGTTGTACAAATTTTTTTAGTATTGTTGATGTTGTTTAGCTTGTCTGGTTTACCGGTGTCAGAGGATGTCCCTGTCTGGTTAATCCAGATAACCATTTATACCGTATTAAGCACGGCATTATTAAGTGGTCTGTCATATATTCTTATCTGGTCACACCGTGCCATGCATGCTGTTGAAGCAAAGGATTAATCAATGACGAATTCAAACCGATGGTACTGGTTAACGCTGATTGTTATTGGCGGGCTGCTCGTTTATTTATTAGCCCCGGTGTTAACGCCTTTTATGATCGCCGCGATTCTGGCATACATAGGCGACCCACTGGTTGATAGATTAGAAGGTTATAAACTACCCCGCATAGCGGCGGTGTCGATTGTGTTTATCGGTTTTACGCTCATTGCTGTTACTGCCATGGTGATTCTGATTCCGCTATTAGAAAAACAATTCGTTACTCTTGGTCAGAAAATACCGGGTTATATCAACGTAATTCAACAACAATTTATTCCCTGGTTAAATACTCGCTTTGGTTTTAGTGTGAATATTGATCCGGTGCATTTACAACAAAGTCTCAGTGCCAATTGGCAGCAGGCAGGTGGATTTGCGGGCAAGATCGTGGCCTACCTGACTCACTCAGGAGCCGTTGTGTTAGCGGTAACGGCCAACCTGATCCTTATTCCAGTAGTGGCGTTTTATTTATTACGCGACTGGGACGGGCTGATGGCACATGTTCGGGGGCTATTACCCAGAAAAACCGAACCGGTAATTAGCCAGCTGGCCAAAGAAACCGATGAGGTGTTGGGTTCCTTCTTACGGGGTCAGTTGCTGGTGATGTTATCCTTGAGTCTGATTTACAGTGTTGGCCTCGGCATTGTGGGTCTAGACGTTGCCTTACTGGTGGGCCTGATTGCCGGTCTGGTTAGTTTTGTACCTTATCTTGGATTTATTGTCGGTATTGTGATCGCCTCGGTTGCTGCGTTAATGCAGTTTGGTGATACCACCCATCTGTTTTATGTCGGTATCGTATTTGTGATCGGCCAGGCTTTGGAGGGGATGGTGTTGACGCCGTATCTGGTGGGCGATCGAATTGGCCTGCATCCGGTTGCGGTTATTTTTGCGGTATTAGCGGGTGGTCAGTTGTTTGGTTTTCTCGGAATTTTGCTGGCCTTACCGGTGGCGGCGATCATTGCGGTTATCTTGCGTTACCTGCACGAACAATATAAATCCAGCAGCATGTATTCAGGTTAAAAAACGCTTTGGCCTACCAGATACCGTTAGACATCAAGCTCAATGCCACCGCGACCTTTGATAACTTTGTCCCGAGCAAAAATGAACAGCTAGTTGATTTACTGCAGAGTGATGAGCCCTTTGTATATCTCTGGGCGGCTGAGACGGTGGGCAAGTCACATCTGCTGCAATCTTTATGTCAAACACATCGTAATGCTATTTATCTGCCATTGAATGAAATCAACTCATGGCAACCGGAAATTTTTTCTGGATTGGAAAATTTTGATCTTATTTGCCTGGACGATGTTGAGAATATTGCCGAGCAGGCCGATTGGGAACAGGCCCTGTTTAACCTGTTTAATCGAGTCCGCGATAACCACAAACAATTGCGTATCAGTGGTAATGCATCCGCGACTCAGTTAGTGATTGAATTAAAAGATTTACAATCAAGATTAACCTGGGGCGTCAGTATGCAGGTGCAATCACTGGAGGATAGCGATAAAGTCGTCGCGTTATCGAAACGCGCCGAGCAAAAAGGGCTTAATTTATCCGATGAGGTGAGCCATTTTTTATTAAAAAACTGTCCACGGGATATGAAATCGTTATTTACTATTTTAGAAACGTTAGATGATGCCAGCCTGCAGGCACAACGGCGGATTACCATACCGTTTATCAAGAAACAGTTGGGTATTTAGTTATTTAAGATGGTCTTTATGGAGAACTTGCTATTATTAAAAATCGACTAGTGGTTATTTCTTTGCCTCTGCTTCCTGATTCATCTTTTTCACATAACCCGCACAAATCGTCGCACTGATAAAATAAACACTGCTTGCGATCAATTCGACAATGGCTAGCAGGCGTTCGATATCATCATTGGCCCAGGTCTCGATGATCGCATGTGAAAGATAGAGCAGCATTAAAAAACTGCTCCAGGCATAGACGTGTGGTTTTTTCTTTAGCAAAAAAAACATGGGTGTTAGCAGGAGGCTAAAATACGTGATGCTAAGTATCGTCGAGTAAATGTATTTCGGTGGCGAGATCATGAAATACCATAGCCCAACGGTGATGAGCAGGACAAAATAACTGATCAGGCAGAAACGATGCCAGCGGTCGAATTTTTCGTTCATATTTTTATAAGGTCTTGTTCGAGTAATGCTTTGGCGTGCAAAGCGAGTCGTTTTCCCGCGGCCTGACAAAGTTTGATTTCATCTTCGCTAAGTTCTTTGTCGCTATCCACACCGGCAACATGTGATGCACCGTAGGGAGTTCCTCCCGTCGTCGTTTTAGCCAGTTCGGGTTGATTGTAGGGCAGACCAAGCAGAGTCATACCGTGATGCAGTAACGGCAGCATCATGCTCAAACAGGTGCTTTCCTGGCCGCCGTGTAAGGAGGACGTCGAAGTAAATACCGTTGCGGGTTTATTAATAAGTGCGCCGGATAACCACAACGGGCTGGTCGAATCGATAAAATATTTTAAGGCCGCTGCCATGTTACCAAACCGGGTCGGACTGCCTAATGCCAGACCGATGCATTCCTGTAGATCTTCGAGCTTGGCGTAGGGCGCGCCGCTGTCGGGCACGCTAGCGGATACGATTTCACACTCGCATGAAATGGGAGCAACGGTTCTAAGTCGAGCCTGTATCCCTTTTATTTGTTCAACACCGCGACCAATCTGTTTGGCCATTTTTTCAGTCGCACCGTGGCGGCTATAATATAGAATTAAAATCTCTGCCATGATTAATCAAGTATGGTTAAAATATTTTTTGGTGGACGGCCGATGGCAACTTTATTTCCGTTCACCACGATCGGACGTTCAATCAGTTTTGGGTATTTCACCATAGCCTTAATAATTTCATCTTCAGTAATGTTATCTTTATCCAGCCCAGCCTGTTTGAATTCGTCTTCATGACGGCGCACCAGTTGCATCGCGTTTATTCCCAGTGATTTGAGAATGAATTTCAGCGTTGCTTCATCGGGCGGGGTGTTCAGATATTCGATGACTTCCGCCTCGCGGCCATTTTCTTCTAACAGCTGCAATGTTTCGCGTGATTTAGAACAGCGTGGGTTGTGATAAATTTTAACGGGCATCGGAACGCTCCTGACGAACTGTGCGATGAGTGAATCAATTTCAGCCGTTCTGACAAATCAAAAATCAGGCCAAACGGGCAGAATTCCATGGGCTTTATTGTACCTGTAAATTTTGGTGGGGTCAGTATGGGTCAGCTTGACAGCCTATATGGGCAGTGATAGTTTGGTGAAATTACCTGACATTAGAGGGTTTGCAGAGCATATTTATGTCAGTTCAACCTGTAAAAAATCGAGTGCTATTTATCATTTTCTGGACATGGGTGTTTTTCACCAGCTCGTGTGCGATCACCCCACCTGTACAGGAAATGAGCAATGCCAGACAGACTATCGCAGCGGCCCATGAGGTCAAGGCGCAAGTCTATGCGCCTGACTATATTCTGGAAGCTGAGCGTTTTATGGAACAAGCCAGTGAGGCCATGGAGCAGGGTGATTATCTGACCGCCCGGGATTACGCAGTTGAGGCCCAACAACATGCCATCAAGGCTCGACAGCAGGCGGTCAGCAGGCAAAATAACTAATATAAAAAAGGTTTATATTTGAGCAATTTGATGCATCGTATGACGGGTATCTCCTTGACACTGAACAGTGTGATTGATAGTTTGAGCGGGATAATAATACTAAATTTAACGGTCATATTTTCCACAGAGAATGTTGGCGAACGAGAGACTTTTAGGAGCAGAACAAAATGAGAACAATGAATACGCTTAAATTAACCAGCCTTTTGGCACTGATCTTTGCCGTGGCAATTGGTTGTTCAAGCACTAGCACCGATGGCAGTTCGCTTGAACAACAGGCAAAAGATGCCATTGCTGCCGCTAAAAAAGCCAATAAAGAAGCCAGGTCAGTAGGCTATGAATGGCGTGATACCGGTAAAATGATCAAAAAAGCCGAAAAGGCACTTGGTGATGAAAATTACGAAAAGGCCATCAAGCTTGCTAACAAGGCGCGTCGTCAGGCTGAGAATGCGGTTGCCCAGCAACGTTCTGAAAACAACCGACTCTCGGCCGAACTAGGCTCTGCCGCACTACCGGTAGCCGGGTCGGGGCAATACTCAGTGGTGGGCGGTGACAATTTATGGAATATTTCGGCTAAACCGGGCGTCTATAACAACCCATACCAGTGGCCGTTAATCTATAAAGCGAATAGCGATATAATCAAGGATGCGGATTTGATTTTTCCAGGCCAGCAGTTTGCCTTGAATGCAAATCCATCGTCAGCTGAAGCCAGTGCGGCGGTTGCACATGCTCGGAGCCGTGGGGCCTGGTCATTAGGTGTCGTTGAAAGCACAGATAAGGCGTTTCTAGCTCAATAAATCGTTAGCGGTTTTACGTCATAGAAAGATAAAAAGGGACCATTTGGTCCCTTTTTTTTGAATTCTTGAAACCAGAAGTGGTCTTAAATTAAGGTTTAACAGTTAGGATAGATAGATGATTTCAAGATGGAACCTGATATTGGTATTTTGTCTGGTCTCGGTTTTCGCTGTGGCGGGTGACATTGAGTTTACGGCGAAGGATTTAACCGGTAAGCAATACCAATTAAGTGATTACAAGGGTAAATGGGTGGTTGTAAATTACTGGGCAACCTGGTGTCCTCCCTGTCTGGATGAAATCCCGGAATTAATAGAATTTCATGAGCAATATAGCAAAGACAAGGCGGTTGTGCTGGGAGTGAGTTATGAAGAGTTTGACCGGGAATATTTGACGAAATTTGTTGATGAATATTTTATGTCATATCCTGTATTGATAGGAGACATATCACAGCCGCCGCCATTTGGACCGCTGATTGGGTTACCAACAACCTATGTGATTTCACCGGAGGGGAAATTAACCTATACACAGGTTGGTGGGGTAACGAAAGCCTGGTTAGAAGATGCGATGAAACTCAAAACTAAAAATGTAGGTGCGAAATGATGTTATCAAAAGTATTCATAGCGCTAAAACCCATGACCGGTTTGTTACTGTTTTTGATTTTGTTGTTGCCGTCATTAAGCCATGCAGGCACTCCGCGTGATCCGTATAAATATTTCTTTAATGAAACCTGGGGCGATTTACCTGAAGAGATAGCTAAAGCAAAAGAAGAAGGAAAATCCGGGGTAATGATCTTTTTTGAAATGGATGAATGTCCATTTTGTCACTACATGAAACAGAATGTAATTAATCAATCCGAAGTGCAGGATTATTATCGCAAACATTTTTTAAATATTGTCATTGATATTGAGGGTGATATTGAGATGACCAATTTTAAAGGTGAAACGGTAAAGCAAAAAGATTTTGCTTTAAAGGAACACCGGGTTCGTGCCACACCGGTGATTGCATTCTTTGATTTAAAGGGTAAACGGATTCATCGCCACATAGGAAAAACCAATGGGGTACAGGAATTTTTATGGATGGGTGAATACATCGTTAGCGGGGCCTACAAGGAAACGCCTTTCATCCGTTACAAACGTAAAATCCGCGCTAAAAAATAATTTTAAGAATTATTGATTAGTATGGGGTCGCCGACGCACATAATTTTAACGATTTTATATTTAGTCTTTATTAGTAAGATTGTTAATGCTACGGAAGCAGGTAAAAAGGTATTACCCGATCCTCTTACCCTTGAATATGCCTTGTCGTTAGCAGATGAAGCTCATCCAGACCTGTTGCTTCAGGATGCAAATATTTTAAATGCACAAGCCAATAAGGACTTGATCCATTCCACTAATGGATTAGAAGTTCAGTTAGATGCAGGACTGTTTGTGACAGATGAAGATCGGTTACTAAGCTTTAGATTTCGAGATCACGCGCGAGTCGGGGTTATTGTTTCTAAAACACTCTATGATTTCGGATATACGAATGATCGAGTGTCGGCCGCCGGGCAATTGCTTGACGTTGAACAATGGAAGTACCAACAGGCGAGAGGTCTCCGTCGCCTGGCTATTTCGGAAGCCTATTTTAATGTGTTGTTAGCAGACCTGCAATTCAGTCAATATAACGAAGCGATGTCAGTTGGGTATGTTAATTTTGATAAGGCCAAAGATCGCCGGGAACTAGGAAAAAGAACGGATCTCGATGTGCTCGAACGTGAATCGGAGTATCAAAAATTACGTGTATTACGTTATCAAAGTGAAAATTTACAACGAAGTATGCGAGCAAAATTGGCCGAAGTATTAAACCGTCCGAATCAACTCCCCGTCCGGCTGGCTATGCCCCAGATGGAAGTGTTAAGCCGTAAATTATCGGAGGTTGAAACGTTACAGGAGCAGGCACAACTAAATAACTATGACATCAAGGCGTCTAAACATGCTGTGCAGGCGGCGGAAACTGAACTCACTGCGGCGCGCGGTCAGAATAATCCAAAATTAGATGCGATACTAACAGCACATCAATATGAAACAGGTTTTGGTAGTGTTGATGAGTTCACTGCGGCATTAAATTTTTCCTATGATTTAATCCAGCCTGAGCAAAATTCTGAAATCGCGACACAACTAGCAAACTTATATACTGCTCGCGCACAGTTGCAGAAACTGGAATCTGATTTACGTCAGTCGGTTTTGCAACTCTGGCACGAAATTGAAGAACTCAGTGTCAAACGAGAGTCGCTGGATGTATTGTTAGAATTGCGGGAATTGAAACTTGAACAAAGCCGCGTACTTTATGAAATGGAGGTCAAGGCGGATTTGGGCTTCTCAATGGTAGAGCTTACTGAGGCTCAATATGCGCAGGCACAAAATAATTATCAATTAGCACTTGCCTGGATCAGGCTTGATTTATTGGCGGGTAATTTAAATCTAAGCAAACATGAACAAAAACAGGCGGAGGCTAAAAGAAGTAATAGTGAAAAAAATTAGTTATATATATCATCGTGTTTTTTTTAGTTTATTTTTATTGTTGCTGAGTTCGTATAGCCAGGCACAGGAATTTACCGCGAGTTTACAATGGTCACAACGTGTTGAGCTGGGGTTTGCTGTCAGTGGTATAATTGAAAAAGTGTTTGTAAATGTTGGCAAAAAAGTTAAAAAGGGAGATGCTTTAGTTCAGCTTGATAATGATGTATTTCAGGCCAATGTTAATGAAACGAAAGCTTTGTTTGCGAGTGCAAAAGAAGCGCTTAACGAGGCTAAGCGGGAACGTGATCGTGCACTTGAATTATACGATCGTACCGTGTTATCGGATCATGATTTACAGGTGGCAAAAAACAATCTTACGCTAGCCAGAGCCGAATTTGAAAAAGTAAGGGCAAGACTGATTGCCAGTCAACACGAGCTAAAATATAGTACTATCCGGGCGCCCTTTGATGCCGTTGTTTTGCATCGATATGCTCAACCAGGGCAGGTTATCGCGACACAGTTTCGTCAGGATCCGCTCATTGTAGTCGCTGCGAGCAATAAAATGATTGCAAAATTTTTTGTCGGTGAAGGCAAACTTAGTGCTATTGTGAAAAATAAAGCGGTTAAAATTGTTGTTGCAGGGCAAAGTTATGCAGGGAAAATAATCGCAATTGGTCTAGAATTAGTAACAGCGAACTCTTCTTTATCAGGTTCGCAAAATGGATATCCCGTTGAGGTAGAGTTTTCTGTTGAAAAATTATTACGCGCAGGTCGAACTGCAAAGGTTGAGCTAGAGTGAGTTTTTGTGAAAAATGCATCGTAACCGGATTGGTACAGGGCGTTTTTTATCGAGCGGTCACCAAAGAGCATGCTGAAAAATTGGGTGTCACCGGTTATGTAAAAAACATTCATGAAAGCCACGTTGAAGTTTTGATTTGTGGAAAACCGGAGGCCGTAGGGCATTTAAAAGCGTGGCTCTGGGATGGCCCTGATCAGGCGCATGTTAGCAATGTGAAATGTGAACTAGTGGATGATGTTAAGGTACCGGAAACGTTCGAAATTAAATAACGAATATTTGCTTAACAATTGATGCAGCGCCAGCGTTTATCCAGTGCCCTGAAGACTTTAGTTGTATAACGATAACTGTACAGGCTTCCATTATAACGAGCCAGGGCATGCGTTAAATCGCCTTTTTCTTTATCAAGATAATGCCGTAATATCGTGCAGCCCATTCTTAAGTTGGTTCGCATATCGAACAGGTTATCTTCCGGTCGCCCGATTTCTTTTAACCAGAATGGCATAACTTGCATGAGCCCGCGGGCGCCTGCACTTGAAATGGCAAACTGGTCAAAAAGACTTTCAACTTCAATCACAGCCAGGACTAATTCGGGGCGTAATTTAGCGCGGGTAGATTCGAAATGGATCTGTTTTAGCAAATCCAGTCGTTTACGGTCATTTGTAACAAACGGTTTTAATCGGTTCGACATGTCTAATAACCAGACTTCGGCATCAAAACGATCTTCAAAACTTTTGTTATCGGAAATTGCTGTAGTTAATAATTTGCGTAGCTCATCACTCGGTGCCTGGCGTTGACTTGCGTCGGCAGTCGATATGGCCATGAACAGATTCATTGTTAATATGAGGGCGGTTTTTATTTTCATTTAACTAAATTTTGTGTTTAAGAACTCAATGACCTTTTCGGTTTCGACATCCTCAGAATCGCTGTTGCGACGGGATTTATATTCGTAGACTCCTTTATCCAGGCTTTTATCGCCGATCACGAGTCGGTGTGGAATACCAATCAGTTCCATGTCGGCAAACATAATTCCTGGACGTTCACCGCGATCGTCGAACAGGACATCAATACCTGCTGCCTTTAATTTAGCATATAAGTCTTCACTGGCTTCGCGAACCCGGTTTGATTTTTTGATATTCATGGCCAGAATAACGACCTTAAAAGGGGCTACGGCATCGGGCCAGATGATGCCTTTGTCATCATAGTTTTGTTCAATTGCCGCGGCCACTACTCTCGAGACTCCAATTCCGTAACAACCCATGGTCATAATGGTGGATTTACCTTTGTCATCCAGCACATCGGCTTTCATGAGCTCAGAATACTTGGTGCCAAGTTGAAAAATATGGCCTACTTCGATGCCGCGTTTTATCTGTAAATGACCTACCCCATCTGGACTGGGATCACCCTCGACAACGTTGCGAATATCCACGCTTTCCACCGCAGGGAGATCTCGATTCCAGTTTACACCTGTTAAGTGTTTTCCGTTCTCGTTGGCACCACAGACAAAATTACTTAAGGCCGCTGCACTGTGGTCAACTATAAGTGGTATGTTCAGACCAATCGGCCCAATCGAGCCAGATTCACAGGGAGCATATTGTTTAATTTTCTGTTCGCTGGCGAGTGTAAGTGGTGCGGCAACACCGGGTATTTTTTCTACCTTAATGGTATTTAGTTCATGATCGCCTCTTACCAGCAAGGCTACGACCTCCAATTCTTCACCATCAACCAGCAATGTTTTAATGGTTTGTGAGGCATCAATGTTTAAGAACTCACAAACCTGTTCAATGCTTTTTTGTCCAGGGGTCGCGACAGTCTTTATGGGCTGAGCATCGGTGCTTGAGTCTGCTGAAGGTTTGACCGCTTCCGCCAGTTCGACATTGGCGGCAAAATCACTTTGATCACTAAATGCGATCGCATCTTCACCGGAATCGGCGAGCACATGAAATTCATGCGAGGCATTGCCACCGATCGAGCCTGTGTCTGCTAGTACCGGACGGTAGTCGAGTCCGATTCGATCAAAGATACGGCAGTAGGTCTGATGCATAATGTCATAGGTTTCCGATAAGGAAACTTGATCCAGATGAAACGAGTAGGCGTCTTTCATTAAGAATTCACGCGCACGCATAATACCAAAGCGGGGGCGTCGTTCATCGCGAAATTTGGTCTGGATCTGGTAAAAAGTACTGGGCAGTTGTTTATAACTGCGAATTTCGTTGCGTATCAGATCGGTAATGACTTCTTCATGAGTTGGGCCAAAACAAAATTCGCGATCGTGGCGATCCTTTAAACGCAGTAATTCTGGGCCAAATTGTTCCCAGCGTTTGGATTCGTGCCACAGCTCGGCGGGCTGGATTGCCGGCATTAACACTTCCTGTGCTCCGGCTGCATTCATTTCTTCGCGAACGATGGTCTCGACCTTGCGCAATACCTTTAGTCCAAGCGGGAGCCAGGTATAGAGACCGGCGGCGAGTTTTCGAATCAATCCTGCTCGAAGCATAAGTTGATGACTGATAACTTCGGCATCGGCCGGGGTTTCTTTGACGGTAGCAATGAGTAGTTTGGATGCGCGCATGTGATTTTTCGAATTATGAATAAAGCAGCAGTTTAATGGTAGATTCGTATCAGGTACAGCGTCTGAGCAAGGTTCGTGCTATTTCTTTTCTCCAGTCAGTCTTTCAGCGGGGATGATATTGGTGTTTTTATGATATTCAACGGTTTCATATGGAATACCCTCATTGGGTGGAGTATCACTCAATTGCCACTGACCCTGTGAATTTTGCCAGCGATAGGCCTTCATCTGGGTTATAGCGGCGGGCATAATCTCATCAGTGCGTTTTTGAAAATAGGCGCGTAATTCTGGATCCTGATAGGCAAAATACCCCGCGACCAGTAAGCCAACGAGCAAAATGATGAGCCACTTTTTCATGTTGGCTAAAAAGTGCCGCCATTCCAGCCCCACATCTTGCGTGGGGCATCGCTAAACTCAATGTAGATCCGATCGGCGTTGACGCCTATGGTTTTCTGAACAAGCTCGCACAAAACACGCGAGAGTTCTGGCGTTTGAGATTCAGATAAGCCAATGCTTTTGAGTTCCATAAATACGCTGGGCTCATCATTTCCAGCAAATAACATCGGCACTGGCGGCTCGATGGCGACCATGACATACCGTTCCGGTTTGCCAAGTTGGCTGGCAACGGAATTAGAGGCCTGTTCAAGCAGCGCCTTCGTGAGCGAAGGTTCAAGCGAGTGATTCGTCTGAATCCGGAGGTAGGGCATTAGCCACAGAACTCTTTGATGCCTTGCTCGGCCTGCTTTATCCTCTCGGTGCGTTCTTGATCGGGGATAGGACGAACCGTGCCATCCGGATCTTTGATGCGGCGAAAGTTAGTGAAGGCTTTCAGGTTATGTTTGGATTGCTCACAGTTCTTTTTACGTATTTCGGCATTATTGGCCCGTTCTTTTTTTAAGACCTCTTCGCCATTTGTCGTACTGATTTTGCTCGAGCCCGTGCCAGAATTGCTGGCTGCGGGTGTTGCAGCCGGTGAGCTTGGAGGCCGATGTTTTTTAGGGGTTTTAATCTTTTCGTAGGATTTCCCTGTTGGCGGGTGTTGCGAGTAATGCACATTGCCTTTCGAGTCAGTCCATTTATAGGATGCGGCCAGGGTGGGGGTCGAAAGGGCCAGACCGAGCAAGCCGAGCCAGAAATAACGGTGTAACCGGATTAAATGTTTCATATGTCCATCCATATACGTCCAGAAAATAAAGTTTAGTATGCAATGTTCTGATATCTATGTAAATTATGGTGTATCCGCACGATTTCACAAGCGATTTGATCAC
>QIKU01000052.1 GCA_003232015.1 Gammaproteobacteria bacterium | reverse complement strand
TATATGGAAAAAGTGCCTGAGGCTTTGTTGCAAGCTTCAGTCAAGGGCGAGAATTACATCTGGTATGAGTCGGGTAAAGCAAAAAAGCATGAGTTACAGAAGTTATCAAAATGGGGTGTGAAAAACCTGCCAAAAGGATTTAAATCAGATATGAGCCGCAAGCATGTTATGCCACGCAGCGGAATTGCAATGGAGCAATTAATGTATACAGATGGTTTAGCATCTATTTCAGTTTTTATTGAAAAACACAGTGATGATGAAGACCTGTTAAATGGCAGTTCACATATGGGGGCGATTAATGCCTGTGGTCGGGATTTAGACAGTGGTGTGCATGTTACGGTTATTGGTGAAGTTCCGCATGCGTCTGTAAAAATGATATGTGATTCTGTTTATTTGAAATAATCCATTATGATTGAGCAAACTGCAAAAGTATTACATAGTGAAAATGGCAAAATTTTTGTTGAAGTTAACCCTCAATCAAGTTGCGGCTCCTGTTCTGCTAAAGCAGGTTGCGGTAAGCCACTACTGGATAATGTATTCAAAGTAAAACCTCTGAGTATTTCTGTTGACAATACTTTAGGGGCAAAAGTGAACGATGATGTTATTGTGGGCCTGAATGAATCGGCTTTATTGCAGGTTTCTTTTTATTTATACCTGCTACCTCTTTTAAGTATGTTGTTTTCGGCTATTATTGTTGTTTATATCATGCCTGAAGCCTATGCTGAAATAAGCTCTATTGCTGCGGCTGTTTTTGGTTTGTTGGCGGGTAGCCGGTACTCACGTCATATTTTAAACAGAAAAGAAAAGAGTCAAAATACAAGGTTTAAACCTGTTTTGATAAAAGTTATCCCCTCTATATTTTCAACCAAGGTGGATTTATCCCGTTTTTAGGAGTTTTGTTTTGTTGGAATTAAATTTAAAGCGAACCTTTATCGCTATTTTGCTATCAGTTTTTTTCATTTCAATGGCTCAGGCGTATACATTACCTGACTTTACTGAGCTTGCTGCTGACAATAGCCCGGCCGTTGTCAATATCAGCACTAAACAAAAAGTCAAAGCTAATAAAAAATTACCACATGGTTTGCAAATCCCTGACTTACCTGAAGGTTCACCCTGGAATGATTTATTTAAGCGTTTCTTTGAAGACCGTGATAATAATGAAAATTTCAACTCCCAATCCTTAGGCTCGGGTTTTATCATTGATACAGATGGTTATATCGTAACGAATCATCATGTTATTAAAAATGCCGACGAAATTCTGGTGCGCTTATCAGATCGGCGCGAACTGGTTGCAAAATTAATTGGTAGTGATGAGCGTTCAGATATTGCATTATTAAAGATTGAAGCAGACTCACTCCCGGTCGTAAAAATTGGTAACTCGGACAAATTAAAAGTAGGTGAATGGGCAATGGCCATTGGTTCGCCTTTTGGTTTTGATCATTCCATCTCAGTGGGCGTTGTAAGTGCCATAGGGCGCAGCAATTTACCAAACAGTAGTTACGTACCATTTATTCAAACAGATGTTGCAATTAACCCTGGCAATTCAGGTGGCCCTTTGTTTAACCTGAAGGGTGAGGTGATTGGTATTAACTCACAAATTTATACCCGCACCGGTGGCTTTATGGGGTTGTCATTCTCTATACCGATTAATGTTGCCATGAATGTTGTTAAACAAATTAAAAAAGACGGCCATGTAACGCGTGGCTGGTTGGGCGTATTGATTCAGGAAGTGAACCGTGAGCTTGCTGAATCCTTTGGTATGAAGCAACCACGTGGTGCAGCTATATTAAAAGTAATCGATGGCAGCCCTGCCGAAAAAGCCGGTTTTAAAATAGGTGATGTCATTATCAAGTTTGGTGCAAAGGAAATTTACCGTTCATCCGATTTACCTCTGGCCGTTGGCACAACCGAAGTTGGCAAAAAGGTCAAGGTTGAAATTATTCGTGAAGGTCGAACAAGAACCTTAAGGGTGAAAGTAGAAGAATTACCTAATCAGGAAGAGCTAGCGGAAGTACGGGGCTCGACTAAAAAAACACAGGTGAACAAGCTGGGTATGTCGGTAATGGACATTAGCAATGAACAGCGTGAACAATTCGGTATGGATAAGCGGGGCATTTTAGTTAAAAGTGTTTCCGTAGGTGCAGCGCGTGAAGCAGGTATTCGCAAAGGTGATATTCTGCTTAAGCTCAATTACAAAGATATTAATTCGGTTAAAGAGTTTAAAAAAGTACTTAAAAGTTTACCTAAGGGTAAATCCGTACCTATTTTAATTCAGCGTAAAAAGTCCCCCATCTTTTTGGCACTTAAAATTCCTAAATAAGCACGGTATGCTATTGTTGGTTTGAATATTCGAAATGCAGAAAACAGAGCTTGTTGTATACAGCCGGGCGGGGTGTCACTTGTGCGATGCCCTCATCGAGGAGTTAACGGAGTTTTGCTGCGGCAATCCCTTTACGTTTACCGATATTGATATTTCAGGCAGAGATGAGCTGGAAAAGTTGTACGGTGTTAAAGTGCCGGTGGTGACTTACAACAATCATATTTTATGTGAATACTTCCTTGACCCAAAGGCCATTACCGCATATTTCGGCATATCGCATGAAAATTAGGTACAATGCAGACCTGTTGGGTTTTTAAAAGTTGCCGCAGCCGCAATAGTGGCAGGGATTTGCTAAAAAACCCAGAATAAGCGCAGTTAATGCGCTTTTTTGTTATATAAATCAAGGTGTTGCAGTTTGTCAGATCTATCTCATATACGTAATTTCTCTATTATTGCCCATATTGACCATGGAAAATCCACCATTGCGGATCGTTTTATTCAGACTTGTGGCGGCTTAAGTGAACGGGATATGGAAGCGCAGGTGCTTGACTCGATGGATCTGGAAAAAGAGCGTGGCATCACGATTAAAGCGCAGAGTGTAACGCTGGATTATCATGCAAAAAATGGTGAAACCTATCAGCTAAACTTTATTGATACCCCCGGCCATGTGGATTTTAGTTATGAAGTTTCGCGTTCTCTGGCGGCTTGTGAAGGCGCTTTGCTGGTTGTCGATGCCTCGCAAGGCGTTGAGGCGCAGAGTGTTGCAAACTGCTATATCGCCATTGATCAAGGCCTGGAAGTGTTGCCTGTTTTAAATAAAATTGATTTACCCGCAGCCGAGCCAGAACGGGTGAGCCATGAAATTGAAGATATTATCGGCATTGACGCCACCGATGCACTGCATGTCAGTGCCAAATCCGGGCTTGGGATTGATGCGTTACTCGAAATGCTGGTTGAAAAGATCCCAGCTCCGCAGGGCGACCTTGATGCACCGCTACAAGCGCTTATCATTGATTCCTGGTTTGACAGCTATGTGGGTGTGATCTCGCTAGTGCGCATTATGCAGGGGACTTTAAAGCCCAAGCAGAAAATAACCATGATGGCAGCGGGGCGCAATTATTCGGTTGATCAGGTCGGTGTTTTTACACCCAAGCGCAAAGTAATGGACAGCCTAAAAGCCGGTGAGGTTGGGTTCTTAATTGCTGGAATCAAGGAAATCGATGGGGCGCCAGTGGGCGACACTATTACCACAACTGGCAACCCTGCCGATAAAGCATTGGAAGGTTTTAAAGCCATTCAACCCCAGGTTTTTGCTGGGTTGTTCCCTGTGATGGGGGACGATTATGAAGCTTTACGTGAAGCTTTGGCTAAATTACGCCTCAATGATGCCGCACTATTTTATGAGCCGGAAACATCTCAGGCGCTGGGCTTTGGTTTCCGCTGTGGTTTCCTGGGTATGCTGCATATGGAGATTATTCAGGAACGTTTGGAACGTGAATACGATCTCAACCTGATTACGACGGCCCCTACCGTTGTTTTTGAAGTTAAAACCAACAAGGGTGAGATTGTAAAAATCGATAATCCAGCCGATTTGCCAGATCAGGTGCACATTGCCGAAATTCGTGAACCTATTGTGACCGCAACCATTCTAGTGCCTCAGGATTATGTGGGCAATGTGATAACCTTGTGCATCGAAAAGCGTGGTGCACAAAAGGATATGCAATATTTAGGCGGACAGGTTAGCATTGTTTTTGAACTGCCGCTAAATGAGATTGTGCTGGATTTCTTTGATCGATTAAAATCGGTGAGTCGAGGCTATGCCTCATTAGACTATGATTTTACTCGTTTTCAAGAGGCAAATCTGGTTAAACTAGACATTCTGATTAATTCAGAAAAAGTGGATGCCCTGGCGGTAATTGTGCACCGAGATAATGCGATTTCACAAGGCCGGAAATTAACCGAAAAAATGAAGGAAATTATCCCCCGGCAAATGTTTGATGTCGCAATACAAGCTGCTATTGGGGTAAAAGTGTTAGCACGTACAAATGTGAAAGCATTACGTAAAAATGTAACGGCAAAATGCTATGGTGGCGATATATCGCGTAAACGGAAGTTATTAGAAAAACAAAAAGAAGGTAAAAAACGCATGAAGCAAATTGGTCGAGTCGAGTTACCGCAGGATGCTTTTTTAGCTGTTTTACATGTAGGTAAAGACAAATGACAATTGATTTTTCACTGATCCTGGCATTAGGTGCGGCCATTACGGGTGTTATCTGGCTGCTGGATATTTTATTCTTTGCCAGCAACCGAAAGCTTGATGATGAATTAACTGAAGGTGCAGGGCGGGAGCGTGATACGCCAACGAAAGAAGAGTCAGAGCCTTTTTTAGTTGAATACTCAAAGTTTTTATTCCCGGTATTTTTTATCGTTTTAATCCTGCGCGGTTTTGTGGCAGAACCTTTTAAGATCCCTTCGGGTTCCATGATCCCCACTTTGGAAATTGGTGATTTTATTCTGGTAAGCAAATTTAGCTACGGATTACGCGTGCCGGTTATCAATACAAAAATACTGGATTTAGGTACACCCGAGCGAGGTGATGTTGTGGTTTTTCGTTTTCCGCGCGATCCACAAATTGATTATATTAAACGTGTGGTTGGTTTACCTGGCGATCAAATTGCCTACTATAATAAGCAGTTATACATTAATGGTGAAGCGGTTAAAACAACAGAAGTTTCCCGGTCAACCTTTGGCTTTACTGAATATGTTCGTTTTAAAGAAGATTTACCGGGTGGTTATTCGCATGAAATGCGTTTGAGCTCAAACCCGGCTCATTTTGACTTAGTAACAACCGTGCCGAAAGGGCATTATTTTGTGATGGGTGATAACCGTGATAACAGCAACGACAGTCGAGTATGGGGTTTTGTACCCGATGAAAATTTAAAAGGTCGAGCCTTTGCTATCTGGATGAACTGGCAGGGCTGGAACCACTGGCCTAAATGGCAACGTGTTGGAAGTATTAAATAAACTTTCAGATAACTTAACCTTTTTCAATGAGAGAAATATGATGAAATTGATTTCAAAACAGCGTGGATTAACGGCTATTAGCTGGCTTGCTGTTATCGCAGTTGCAATTATGTTTATTACCTTATTGCTGCGGCTAATTCCGATTTATATTGAAGGTTATGGTGTTTATGACTCACTGGAAGGGCTGAAGGACGATCCAAAAATTGCGACCTATCCAAATCGAACTATTAGGAAGACTTTGTTAAAACGATTCAATATTAACTCTATTTATTCTGTGACAGGCGAGGATATTTATATTACCAAAAAGTCTGGCAAAACAATCATCGAAGTTGAGTATGAGGTACGTAAACCGATTGTGGGTAATCTTGATTTTGTCGTCAGTTTTAGAAAAGAAGTGACTGTTCAATAAGAGCGTATGGATAGTCGAAGACAATTTATAAAAGTAATTAATTATAGTTTTAAGAACTCCGCGCTACTGGATTCTGCCTTAACGCATCGAAGTGCTGCAGCGAATAACAATGAACGGCTGGAATTTCTGGGTGACTCTGTTTTAGGTCTGGTTATTTCCACTGAATTATATAAACGATTTACGGACATTGACGAAGGTGTGCTCAGTCGTTTACGCGCAAGCCTGGTTAAAGGTGAAACACTGGCTGAACTGGCAAAAGAAATAAATTTGGGTGAATATATTCAACTCGGCGGCGGTGAGTTGAAGAGCGGTGGTTTTCGTCGAGCCTCTATTTTAGCCGATGCATTCGAAGCCGTGATTGGTGCCATTTATCTTGATGGTGGTATACAGGCGGCAACAAAATTTATTCTTTCACGATTTCAAACTCGCTTAAACAAGGTGAATCCTGGTGAAGTTAGTAAAGATCCTAAAACACGCTTACAGGAACACCTTCAGGCACGCAGCCTACCTTTACCTGTGTACACGGTTATCTCCATTGAAGGTGAACCTCATCAACAAACCTTTACTGTAAAAGGGCAGGTCGACATGATTGATTATGAAATTAAAGGCACTGGAAAAAGCCGACGCTATGCTGAACAACAGGTTGCACAAAAAATTCTGGATTTATTAAGTAATGACAAGTAATGATAATGATTTTCGGTGTGGCTATGTAGCTATTATTGGCCGCCCTAATGTGGGTAAGTCAACACTGTTAAATTATATTTTGGGGCAAAAGCTCTGTATCACTTCGCGTAAGCCTCAAACCACACGGCATCAGATACTCGGCATTAAAACAACCGCCACAGCACAGGCCATTTATGTAGATACCCCGGGTGTGCATAAAGACAGCCCAAGGGCGATGAATCGTTATATGAATCGTACCGCGCACAGTATTATTGATGATGTTAGTGTGGTTTTGTTTGTTGTTGAAGCCGGTGTTTGGTCAGATAAAGACGAATGGGTGCTTGAAAAAATAAAAACAACAAGTAACCCAGTTATTTTAGTGATTAACAAAGTGGATCAGTTAAATGACAAAGCTAAATTGCTTCCGTTTATGCAAAAGTTAAGTCAACTGCACACATTTAAAAGTATTATTCCTGTTTCAGCTCTAAAAGGTAAATATATAGAGGATTTGGAAAAGGAGGTTGAATCCTTACTGGATATTTCTGAGCCTGTTTTTCCGGAAGATCAGTTTACTGATCGCAGCATGAAGTTTTTCGCAGCAGAAATAATTCGTGAAAAACTAATGCGCCAGCTGGGACAGGAACTTCCTTACGACCTGACTGTGATGATAGAAAAATTTGAAGAAGTGGATGATAAAATTAATATCAATGCCGTTATTCTTGTTGAGCGAAAGAATCAGAAACTAATTATCATTGGTAATCAGGGGCAGCGCCTTAAAAAGGTGGGAACACAAGCCCGAATTGACATGGAAAAGATGTTTGATTGCAAGGTTTTTGTTGAGATTTGGGTTAAGGTAAAATCAGGTTGGGCCGATGATGAGCTAATGCTGAAATCACTTGGTTATACGGATGAGCATTAGCAGCCACTCATCAAACTACCAGCGCACTCATTCACAGCCGGCCTATATTTTACATACACATGCTTATCAAAATACCAGTTTGATTGTTGACGCCTTTACAGCAAATTTTGGCAGGGTGCGGTTTGTTGCAAAAGGTGCCAAACGTTTAAAGTCTTCTTTTGCCGGTAAGGTACAGGTTTTCACTCCCTTATTGTTATCATGGATGGGGAAGGGGGATCTGTATACCTTAACCGATGCGGAATTTGCGGCAGACAGTCAGACTTCCTATGTTAATACTCAATTACCTTTGCGAGGTTCTGTATTATTCAGTGCTTATTACCTGAATGAGCTTTTGTTGCGTTTTGTAACGCTTGAAGATCCGCATCCTGAACTATTTTATTACTATACCAATGCACTTGAAAGTTTATCCGTCAGGAAAAATATTGAGACAGTTTTACGTATTTTTGAAAAGCAGTTATTGCAGGAAACAGGATATAGTCTTGTTTTAAATCATGCTATTGATACAGGAAAACCTATTGAGGCACTTAAAACGTACCATTACATTTTAACCGAAGGGCCTGAAAGCCAGTTGGCTGATAGCGAGTTGAGTAGCAAACGACACCTGGATTATGCCGGTATTTATATAGATGGTAAAACTTTGCTAGAATTAGAAAGTGGTAGTTTCAGTAGTCAACAAACACTAAAACAGGCCAAACAATTAATGCGGGCAATTATTGCATTGCATTTGGGCGATAAACCGCTTAAAACAAGAGCATTATTCCAGTCGACAATATTATAAAGGAAAAAAAAATGTTATTAGGTGTCAATATCGATCATGTGGCCACCTTAAGGCAGTCGCGCGGTACAATTTATCCAGAAGTACTGCAAGCTGCTGCTGTTGCTGAACAAGCCGGTGCCGATGCCATTACTATCCATTTGAGAGAAGATCGCCGCCATATCCAGGAGCGTGATGTTGCATTGCTATCTCAAACTCTGCAAACACGAATGAATCTGGAAATGGCGGTAACCAATGAAATGATAGCTCTTGCAGAAAAATATAAACCTGCTGATTGTTGTCTGGTGCCTGAAAAAAGAGAAGAGCTTACAACTGAAGGTGGGTTGGATGTAGCGGGCCAGATAACGAAAATGCAAGAGGCCTGTAGTCGTTTGGCTAATGCCGGTGTTCGTGTGTCTTTGTTTATTGATGCAGATAAAAACCAGATTGATGCCGCACATGCAGTCGGTGCGCCAGTTATTGAAATACATACCGGCCACTTTGCTGATGCAAATGATAATATAGCGCAGCAAGATGAGCTTGCTAAAATTGTAGCTGCAGTTGAGTATGCTACTCAGCTTGGTCTGCATGTAAATGCCGGCCATGGTTTGCACTACCATAACGTACAAAAGATAGCAGCAATTGCCGGCATTAAAGAACTCAACATAGGCCATGCCATTATCGCGCAATCGATATTTACAGGGCTGGGGTCGGCAGTAACCGAAATGAAACGACTAATGATAGAAGCAATAAAATGATCTTTGGCATTGGTACTGATATTGTTCGTATTACACGAATGCAGGAAAATATTGAAAAGTTTGGCGATAAATTTGCTGAACGTATTTTGTCAGAAGAAGAATTAAAGGAATATTATAATTATTCAGAACCCTCGCGCCTGCTTGCCAAGCGCTTTGCGGCAAAAGAAGCAGCGAGTAAAGCGATGGGCACCGGCTTTCGTAATGGTATCAGCTTAAAGCAGATTTATATTACTCACAATGATATGGGGAAACCGTTATTGAATTTTTCAGAAGATGCAAAAGATTTTTTACAGCAACACGGTGTGAGTGAAAGCCATGTGAGTATTTCTGATGAACAGGAATATGCGGTTGCTTATGTGACGCTGGTTAATGGGTAGCTTGTATTAGGGGCTGTTGATCTTTCATCTATTGCCTGATTTTGGCTAATTTTAGCCCTGCCTGCGTTATTTTTTACTACCAATGGAGTGCATTGATACGTAAAAAATGCCTTGTCAGGACTTAAATTTTCTCAAAATCAGTCTAACATCTGAAAGATCAACAGCCCCTAGCTAAAAATCAATTAACTACAAAGAAGAGCCTGCTCCATGAAAGTGCTTTGGCTACGCATGAGAAGTTTATAATTTAGCGATCAATTCAGTGGCGCTTTCCAGCAATCGATCAATCTCAATGTTTATATTTTTTAAAGGTGCATCGATAGCGTTACTGGGATAGGCCATTTTAATTTCATCTTCAAGCAATTTACAGGCATTTTTAAGATCGGGTACACCACAATAAGCAGTTCCCCCATGAATTTTATGGGTCGCATCCCAGAACATTTGTTTATCTTGCAGGGAGTGTCCCCTGTTCATGGTTTCCTGCTGGCTGGGTAAATCTTTTATCAGCATTTCAAATAATTCTTTTGCTAATTCGGCGTTGCCACCAGCCTGACTGAGGGCTAGTTCTTTGTCAAATAAACTCATTATAATCACATCATTTTTAGTCGAAATTAGTGTAAGATTATCACATATATTTCGTGTATTTCAGATTAAACTCAAAGGTTTATAAAGCGTTATGTTTCCCACAATAGAGTCGTTTATTGGCAATACGCCACTGGTTCGATTGCAGCGGCTGGTTGTTAATACCAGCAACCAGATCCTGGTGAAGCTGGAAGGCAATAACCCTGCCGGGTCGGTTAAAGATCGCCCCGCATTGAGCATGATTCAGCATGCCGAACAGCGTGGTGACATCAAACCGGGCGATACCTTAATCGAAGCGACCAGCGGCAATACCGGCATTGCACTGGCAATGGCCGCAGCCATTCGTGGTTATAAAATGATACTTATTATGCCCGACAATATGAGTGTTGAGCGTATTGCCGTAATGAAAGCCTATGGTGCTGAGATTATATTAGTCACCAAAGAACAAAGCATGGAAGGCGCGCGTGATTTAGCCGCAAAAATGCATAAAGAAGGCAAAGGACTGGAGTTGGATCAGTTTTCCAATCAGGACAACCCTCTGGCACATTACGAAACAACCGGCCCTGAAATATGGCGGGATACACACGGGGAAATTACCCATTTTGTTAGTGCAATGGGTACCACGGGTACTATTATGGGAAATTCGCAGTACCTAAAAGAACAAAACAGTGCAATCCAGATAGTGGGCGTGCAACCGGAAGAAGGGGCGCGTATCCCCGGTATTCGGCGTTGGCCAAAAGAATATTTACCATCGATTTTTGATGCTGCGCGCGTGGACATGACACTTGATGTTTCCCAGCTTGATGCTGAAAACACAACCCGCAATTTAGCATCTAAAGAAGGCATCTTCTGTGGTATATCTTCCGGGGGGGCGGTCGCTGCCGCATTGCAATTATCGAAAACGGTTTCGGATGCAGTGATTGTCACGATTATTTGTGATCGGGGTGACCGGTATTTGTCAACGGGTGTTTTTCCTGTTTAGTTACGAAAGGTAAAGAGATTGAGCATGATGGAAAAAAGCAACCGTACTATTTAATCGCTTTGGGTTTAATTCCCGGCAGCTTGCTGCGTATATAAAAAGTGAAATGTGTATGTAGCCCGGATGTAGCGCAGCGTAATCCGGGGAATGTGTGGCACAAGTCTCCCCGGATTACGCTGCGCTATATCCGGGCTACAATATTTAAGGTGTTAATACTCTGTTCGCTTGCGGCGGGGTAGTTTATTTTAAAGAGTATAAGTTAAATGCAGCAGCGTCATTTTAAAACCAAAGATATTTACCCCAACCCCGTTAAAATAGAAAGCCTTTCTCATGATGGTCGGGGTGTTACCCATATAGACGGCAAAGCCATCTTTGTGGAAGGCGCATTGCCGGGTGAACTTGTTAAAATAAGTGCGCTTAAACAAACACGACAATATGATGATGCCATCGTCGATGAAATTCTGGAAGCGTCTTCTGAACGTGTTGAGCCTAAATGTGCAGCATTTGGTATTTGCGGCGGTTGTAGTTTGCAACATTTGCAACATGAAAAACAAATTTTATATAAGCAGCAATCCTTGTTGGATAACTTAAAAAAAATGGCCAGTGTTGCACCGGTTGATATTCTTGACGCTATCAAAAGTCCGGCGTGGGAATATCGTTATAAAGCGCGTTTAGGTGTGAAGTATGTTAAGGCGAAGAAAAAGGTTTATGTTGGTTTTCGTGAAAAACACAGCCGCTATTTAGCGAACATGAGTGAGTGTGAAGTACTTGATGCTCGAATAGGTAAAAAGCTTGAAGTTATTGCGGGTGCGATTGGACAATTAACTTGTTATAACAAAATAGCGCAAATTGAAGTGGCGTTTTCAGAAACGGGTTGTGCACTGGTATTTCGAAATTTGGTGGAATTAACCGATGACGATAAAAGTATTTTAACGCAGCTGGCGAAGGATAATGATTATCATGTTTACCTGCAACCCAAGGGGCCGAAGACGGTTACCTTGTTATATCCTGAGTTTTCTGAATTAAGTTACAGCTTGCCGGACTATGAATTAAAACTGGAGCATCTTGCGACTGACTTTACTCAGGTTAATCCGTTTATAAATCCATTAATGATTAAGCAAGCACTGAGCTTATTAGAATTAAATGAAAATGACAATGTACTTGAGTTGTTCAGCGGTATCGGTAATTTTACGTTACCGATTGCACGTTCGGTGAACTCGGTTATTGCGGTTGAAGGTGAAAAGTCACTGGTTGAACGTGCTAACGACAATGCACAAAGAAATTCAATTTCGAATGTGGAATATCATGTGGCCAATTTAATGGAAGATACACAAGGCTTACCCTGGCTACGCGATAAGCAGTATAACAAGATACTTCTAGACCCACCGCGAAGTGGGGCAAAAGAAATTATTGATATGATAGCAAAGATAGAACCAGAGCGGATTGTGTATGTATCATGTAATCCCGCAACCCTGGCGCGTGATACCGATGTGCTGGTAAACACCTATCAGTATAAGTTAGTTAAAGTTGGCGTGATTGACATGTTTCCACATACGGCACATGTGGAATCCATCGCATTGTTTAGCCGTTAAGTCTGAATTGATCGCGAGTTATAATATGGGCATAGAAATAGAACGAAAATTCTTGTTAAAAAATGATAACTGGGAGCAAGCGGCATCTTCCAGTGCTGTTATAAAACAGGGTTATCTGGCCGGTTCAAAAAAATCATCAGTCCGGATCCGCATCGAAGGTGATAAGGCGAACATTAATATTAAAAGTATGACGCTGGCGATAACCCGGCAGGAATATGAGTATTCTATTCCGTTGGACGATGCAGAAAAATTACTACAGGACTTATGCGAACAAGCTCAAATTGAGAAAATACGTTACATCGTAAAGCATCAGGGTCATAAGTGGGAGGTTGATGTGTTTTCCGGTGATAATGCAGGTTTGATAGTGGCTGAAATTGAATTACAAAGTGAAGATGAAGCATTTTCTATTCCAGAATGGAT